>NZ_JBEZND010000037.1:0-90398 GCF_040706415.1 Streptomyces sp. NPDC048106
TGGACCACGAGGGCCTTTCTGGTTGGTGTAGACGTCGCAATCCACACCGAACCGGAAGGGCCCTCACCTGTTCAAGATCCCTCAGCCGAGACCTGGCTCACCCGTCCACAACCTCCCCGGACAGAACATCTAGGCCGACGAAGTCCGTGACCAGGTAGCGGCGCCGGAGGTGGTTCGGGAGCTCGGTCGCGTACCGGCTGGACTCTTCGATGGACGTGGCGCCGCACTGATGGATGACGTTGGCCTGGTTGAGCAGCCACGGCAGGGCCGCTCGGTGGCACACGTGGCGAAGGAGCTGGAAGTGTCGCGCCAGTGCGCGCACCGATGGGTGGCGCGTTTCCGGGCCGAGGGATGGGACGGCCTGCACGACCGATCCAGCCGGCCCCGCACCTGTCCGAGGCGCACTGCCGAACACGTCGAGGTTGCGGTGCTCGACGCACGGCGCACTCACCGGCGGGGGCCGGACTTCCTCGCTGCGGAAACCGGCGTCCCCGCACGGACCGTCAGTCGCATCCTGCGCCGCCACAAGATCCCGCACCTGGCATCCTGCGACCCGCTGACCGGACAGCCCATCCGTGCCGAACGCCGTAGTCCTGCCCGCTACGAACGCGCCCGGTCCGGCGACCTCGTCGACGTCAAGAAGATCGGACGGATCTCGGACGGCGGAGGATGGCGGGCCCACGGCCGGGAAGCCGGGAAGACCTACGCTCAAAAGCAGGCCCGGATCGGCTACGACTACGTCCACGCGGCCGTCGATGATCACTCCCGCCTGGCCTATGCGGAGATCCATGCCGATGAGAAGGCCGATACCTGCGCCGACTTCCTCACCCGCGCCGCCGCGTTCTTCGCCGCCCATGGCATCGACCACATCGAACGGGTCATCACCGACAATGCCTGGACCTACCGCAAGAGCACTGCCTTCCGCCAGGCCGTAGCTGACCTGGGCGCCGAGCAACGGTTCATCCGCCCGCACTGCCCTTGGACAAATGGCAAGGTCGAACGCTTCAACCGCACTCTGCAAACCGAATGGGCCGATGACGCGCTGGCGCCGTGGCTGACCTTCTACAACACTCGACGCCGACACACCGCGCTCGCAGGCCAGCCCCCGATCAGCCGACTGTCACCAAAGTCATGACCGAGTACACCTACTGTAGGAGCGGACCGGGTTGCCAGTCACCACCGCCGAAGCACGGACCGCGTCCGGCAGGAGCGACAGTGTGGAACCCGGCAGATGAACGCTGTCATGCCTTCCTTCGTCTACGACACCCGATGGAAAGTGCGGGCCGAACTCCGCTCCATGCATCGGGCGGGGACGGGTGACGAGTGCGGGGGAACGAATCCGCCATGGAACGCTGGCAAAGTCATCGAAGTGGTTCCTCAGGGCTGCCGCATCTTGCCCGTCCGGTACGGGGAAGAGCTGCCGTAACCGGCTGACTGCCGCACGCACCGACCGGAGGACCGCCTGCCGTGCCGACTACACCTTCTCGATGGCTCGATCCTCAGTGCTCGCCTATATCAGGACGGTGATTCTCTTGCAGTCGAACGACACAGCCATCGAAATGCCGCCGATTTTTCGTGCTGCTTCAAACTCAACACCGCCGACGGTTCGAGTGAGAATGATCTCGGTTTCATGTACGGGCACGGACCCTCCATAGCTTCGTGCTCCGAAATATTCCTTAGCCGTCTTAGTAGAAAGAGACGGGGCCGTCTGGAAGCCACCCCTTCACGTAGCCTGACATAAGGAGGACGAGACCCTCCGGCGAGATCTCGCGACGGCGGGATTTGACTTCATCGAGCCCCCACCTGGTGTGTTTCGGTGAAATTATCTGGACCGAATCTGACTCTTCGGGACTGATCCTCACGATGAGCACGTGCGAAATGGTGTGGCGGTCGTTGCTCCCAGCAGTTGAAGGACTCTGCTTCGCGGACTCCGTAGACAGATCCGAAGCGGGACTTGGTGATGCGAAATCGCTCGGCGAGATAGTGAGCGGCTCCGTCTCGGAAATCGGTGCCGGGGGCGAGCAACGCTTGAGGGACCGTCCAGCCGCTGCAGCAGCCGCCACACAGCATGAGGTGGTCCTCGTCCAGGAGGAGCAGGTACACGCGGCGGTCGAGAGGCTGTGGGTCGGAGGAAGTGGGCACACGGCAAGACTGTGCACATGGCTATTCAAGCAGCAAGGCGATGTGCCGCCCTATGGGTGAGACCCTCACGCCACAGCGTCCAGGGGCTGACCCGCCGGCTCTCACCGACACGGCGGCGCGTCCCGTCCGCCGCACGGGCGGCGGCCGGTGCCCGTCGTCGAGGGGGCGACGTCCCGCCTCGGGCCTCCGGTCACCCTTTCACCCTTGCGTGCCGGAGATCCGTGTCAGCAGGAGCATGAACAGCTCGCGTTCGGCGGACGAGAGCGGGGCGAGCAGTTCCTCGTTGGCGCTGCGGGCGGCCTGCTCGCAGCGCCCGAGGAGCAAGCCGCCCTCCTCGGTGAGCGACACGGCGTTCTTGCGGCGGTCCCCGGGATCCGGCGCGCGGACGACCAGGTCGGCGCTCTGCAGGTCGTTCAGGATGCCGACCAGGTCCTTGGGGTCGAGGGCGATCCCCCGCGCGAGGTCGGCCTGGGCCACGGGGGCGAGGTCGCGGACGGCGGAGAGCACCACGTGGTGCCACATCTTCAGGCCCTCGGCGGCGAGGGCGTCGGCGACGAGCGCGCGGCCTCGCGCGGCGGCCCGCCCGAGGACCCAGCTGGGCAGGGCGCGGATCGCGGTCAGGGCTGGTTCGGCGGTCGGGGGCGGTTCGGCGGCCATGCGCGGCAGCCTATCCGAGAAATCGTTGGACCTCCCTATGAATCTCGGCCTATCGTTGGGTCTCCCAACGAATTCGCGGGTTCGGGTTCCCTTCCCGCGACCGATCACGCCGGTCCGACCGGCCTTGGAGGCTGCGATGCGTCGCGTCCGGTACGAGTCCCCCGGCGGCCCCCTGTTCACGGAGCGGGCCGACATCCCCGAGCCGGGCCCCGGTCAGCTACTCGTGCGCTGCGCCGCGATCGGGGTCACGCTGCCGGTCGTGCGCAAGGTCTCCGAGGCCGCCGAGCCGATTCCGCTGGGCGGGGAGCTGGCGGGCGAGGTGGTGGCGGTCGGCGCGGGGGCGACCCGGTTCCGGACCGGCGAGCGGGTGACCGGGCTGTGCTTCGGGCATGGGTACGCGGATTACGCGGTGCTGGACGAGGCGATGGCCTCGCCGGTGCCGGAGGGCGCCACCGACGCGGAGGCGGTCGCGCTGGTGCGCGGCGGGCTGGTGGCGCTGGGCGCCCTGTCGGCGGCCCGTCCGGAGCCCGGCGAGTCGGTGCTGGTGACGGCGGCGGCCAGCGGGGTGGGTCACCTGGCGGTGCAGCTGGCGCGGGCCCGGGGCGCGGGCCGGGTGGTGGGTGCCGTGTCCGGCCCGGCGAAGGCGGAGTTCGTGCGCTCCCTCGGCGCGGACGACTGCGTCCGGTACTCCGACGACGACTGGGGCGACCCGGTCGACTGCGTCCTGGACGCGGTCGGCGGCGATCTGCTCACCCCCGCCGTCGCCGCCCTCGCCCCGCACGGCCGGCTGGTCGCCTACAGCTCGGGCGGCGGCACGGTCCGTGCGTACGACCTGCTGGTGGGCGCCAAGTCGGTGATCGGCTTCCAGATGGCGCTGATCGCCCGCGGCCGGCCCGAGTTGTACGAGCGGTGGCGCCGGGAGCTGTGGCGACTGTTCGCCGAAGGAGGCGTACGGCCCGTGGTGCACGCGGAGTTCGCCCTGGAGGAGGCGGCGCGGGCGCACGCGGTGATAGAGACGCGGTCCAACCTGGGCAAGGTGGTGCTGCGCCCGTGACCGCCCACGCGGGACCGGGACCGACGAGCCGCGGGTGCCGTCGAACGGGAAGCCCGCGGAGCCGGGGGGCGCCGCGGTCACCGAAGGACGCGGTTCCGTGGCTGCCCCTGGGCCTCGGGGGCGGCCGTCCCCTCGGCGCCGCCGCCCGCCTCGGCCCCGGCGGCCCCGTGCCCGGCCCCGGCGCCGCCGCCCTCGGATCCGGCGTCCCCGTCGGGGCCGTCCTGCGCCTCCGGGTCGTGGGCGCGGCGCTTGGCGATGACCGCGCAGACCATCAGCTGCATCTGGTGGAAGAGCATCAGCGGAAGCACGGCCAGGGAGGCATGGGCGCCGAAGAGGACGCTCGCCATGGGCAGGCCGGAGGCGAGGGACTTCTTGGAGCCGGCGAACTGGATGGCGATCCGGTCCTCCCGGCCGAAGCCCAGCGCCCGGCCGCCGTACCAGGTCCCCACCAGCATCACGGCGAGCACCGCCGCCTCGACCAGGAGGAGTGCGCCGAGCCGGGCGGGGCTCACCTGGTGCCAGATGCCCTGGGCCATGCCCTCGCTGAACGCGGTGTAGACGACGAGCAGGATGGAGCCGCGGTCGACCAGTCCGAGGACCTTCTTGTGCCGGGTGACGAAGGGGCCGATCCAGCGCCGCAGCACCTGCCCGGCGAGGAACGGCACCAGCAGTTGCAGCACGATCTTGACGAGCGAGTCGGCGGAGAACCCGCCGCCGCTGCTGCCGAGCAGTCCGGCCGCCAGCAGCGGGGTGACGACGATGCCGACCAGGGAGGAGAAGGAGCCCGCGCAGATCGCGGCGGGCACGTTTCCCCGGGCGATGGAGGTGAAGGCGATGGAGGACTGGATCGTGGACGGCACCAGGGTCAGGAAGAGCAGACCCTGGTAGAGCGGCTGGGTGAGCAGCACCGGCACGGTGGCGCGGGCGGCCAGGCCCAGCACCGGGAAGACGACGAAGGTGCAGGCCAGCACGGTGACGTGGAGCCGCCAGTGGCGCAGCCCGTCGAGCGCCTCGCGGGTGGAGAGGCGGGCGCCGTAGAGGAAGAAGAGGAAGGCGATCGCGGCGGTCGAGGCGCCCGAGGCCACGGTGGCGCCGGTGCCGCGGGCCGGAAGCAGCGCGGCGAGGCCCACCGTGCCGAGCAGCAGCACGATGTACGGGTCGATCGGCATCCAAGTCGGCCAGCGCAGGCGTGTCACGGTGCTCCGATTACTGTGCGTCGGTGGTGCGGCGTTCCGGTTCCCGGGCCCACAGGGGCCCTCTCCATGATCCTCTCCCCCGGCTTGATCGGGAATCCCGCATGCCACTCTCACTGCCATCACGATTCGCGATAACCGCGTAGGCTGAGGAGCGTGTACGACCCGACGCAGTTGCGGACCTTCCTCGCGGTCGCCCAGACCCTGAGCTTCACCCAGGCGGCCCAGCGCCTCGGCCTGCGCCAGTCCACGGTGAGCCAGCATGTGCGCCGGCTGGAGGAGGCGGCGGGGCGTCCGCTGTTCTCCCGGGACACCCACTCCGTGGAGCTGACGGAGGACGGCGAGGCGATGCTGGGCTTCGCGCGCCGGATCCTGGAGGTGCACGAGCAGGCGGCCGCGTTCTTCACCGGGACGAGGGTGCGCGGACGGCTGCGGTTCGGCGCGTCGGAGGACTTCGTGCTGACCCGGCTGCCGGAGATCCTGGAGGGCTTCCGCTACGACCATCCCGAGGTCGATCTGGAGCTGACGGTCGAGCTGTCCGGGATCCTGCACGAGCGGCTGGCCGCCGGGAAGCTCGACCTGGTGCTGGCCAAGCGGCGCCCGGAGGATCCGCGCGGGTCCCTGGTGTGGCGGGACGACCTGGTGTGGATCGGCGCCGAGCGGCTGCGCCTGGACGCCGGCCGGCCGGTCCCGCTGATCGTGTATCCGCCGCCCGGCATCACCCGGGCGCGGGCCCTTGAGGCACTGGAGCGCCAGGGGCGCGAGTGGCGGATCGTCTGCACCAGCGGCAGCCTCAACGGCCTGATCGCCGCGGCCCGTGCGGGGCTCGGGGTGATGGCGCACTCGCGCCGGCTGATCCCGCCGGGCCTGTTCCGGCTGCCGGAGCGCGCCGGGCTGCCGGAGCTGGGCAAGGTCGACTTCGTCCTGGCGCACGGCCGTGGCCGGCCCGGGACGCAGGAGGCCGCGGACGCCCTCGCGGCGGCGGTCCTGGCGGGCGGGGAGCGGTTGCGGGGTCCTCGGGGCTGACGGCGGTGTGGCGCTCTTCACAGGGGCGCGGGCCGCGGCCGGCGCCGTCGGTGTCGCGGGAGCGGTGGCCGGCGGCCCTCGCCGCCGCGCACACGGGGTGGTCATGGCCGTAACCGCCCTGTACAGAGCGGTAATCGGTGCGTACAGATTCAGTGGAGATTACGCCGCCGAAACTTACTGACCCGTCAGTACCGTGTCCGTCCCTTCCCCATGTGCGGGCATTTTCCGGACAACCGCCGGGCGGAAGGCGAGGTTTGCTCTGTTTCCGCCCCCCTCCCCTCCGGCCAGGGTGTGAGGTAGCTTTCACGGCGCTGTGCCGCACATCACCGGCGCGTTCAGGCAGCGAGGATCGGGGAGCGAGGATTGCGCGAGTTCACCAACCCGCCTCTCACGTCGGCACCGCCGGTGGGTGGTCTGGCCGATGTGGTCTTCGAGCACGCCCTGACGGATCCGGGGCGGGTCGCCCTCGGCCGCAAGGACGCTGCCGGGCAGTGGCGCGACGTGACCTCCGCCGAGTTCCGCGACGAGGTCCTCGCCCTGGCCAAGGGCCTGCTGGCGAGCGGGATCCGGTTCGGCGACCGGGTCGCGATCATGTCCCGTACCCGCTACGAGTGGACGCTCTTCGACTTCGCCCTGTGGACGATCGGCGCCCAGGTGGTGCCGGTCTACCCCACGTCGTCGGCCGAGCAGTGCTTCTGGATGCTGTACGACGCCGAGGTCACCGCGGCGATCGTGGAGCACGAGGACCACGCGATGACCATCGCCACGGTGATCGGCCGGCTCCCGCGGCTGCGCCGGCTGTGGCAGCTGGACGCGGGCTGCGTGCAGGAGCTGTACGACGCCGGCGCACACCTGGACGACGAGGTGGTGCACCGGCACCGGCAGGCGGTCACCCCGGACTCGGTGGCCACCGTCATCTACACCTCGGGCACCACGGGCCGCCCCAAGGGGTGCGTGCTCTCGCACGGGAACTTCATGTTCGAGGCGGACAACGTGGTGGGCCGCTGGGAGCCGGTGTTCCACTCCAAGCGCGGGGAGGAGGCCTCCACCCTGCTGTTCCTGCCGCTCGCCCATGTCTTCGGGCGCATGGTGGAGATCGCCACGATCCGGGGCCGGGTGCGCCTCGGCCACCAGCCGCAGCTCAACGCCGCCGCGCTGCTGCCCGACCTCCAGGCGTTCAGGCCGACGTTCATCCTCGCGGTGCCGTACATCTTCGAGAAGGTGTTCAACGCCTCCCGGCGCAAGGCGGACAAGGAGGGCAAGGCGGGGCCGTTCGAGAAGGCCGTCGACGTCGCGGTGCGGTACGCGGAGGCGGTCGAGGCGAAGGCCTGGGGGATCGGGCCGGGGCCGTCGGCGGGGCTGCGGATGCAGCACCAGCTCTTCGACAAGCTGGTGTACGCGAAGGTCCGGGCCGCGATGGGCGGACGGATCCGCAACGCCATGTCCGGCGGTTCGGGCATGGACCGCCGCCTCGGGCTGTTCTTCGCGGGCGCGGGCGTGCAGATCTACGAGGGTTACGGCCTGACCGAGTCGACGGCCGCGGCGACCGCGAACCCGCCCGAGCGCACCCGGTACGGCACCGTCGGCCAGGCGATCCCCGGGACGACCGTGCACATCGCGGACGACGGCGAGGTCTGGCTGTACGGCGGCAACGTCTTCCAGGGCTATCTGAACAACCCGAAGGCGACCGACGGGTCGCTGCACGACGGCTGGCTGGCCACCGGCGACCTGGGCTCCCTCGACGAGGACGGCTATCTGACGATCACCGGCCGCAAGAAGGAGATCCTCGTGACCTCCGGCGGCAAGAGCGTCTCGCCCGGGGTGCTGGAGGAGCGGGTCCGCGATCATCCGCTGGTCAGCCAGTGCATCGTGGTGGGCAACGACCGCCCGTACATCGCGGCCCTGGTCACGCTCGACCACGAGGCCGTCGAGCACTGGTTGCAGATGCGCAACAAGCCGGCGATGGCGCCCGCGCAGCTCGTGCGCGATCCGGACCTGGAGACGGAGGTGCGGCGTGCGGTGGTCGCCGCCAACACGCTCGTCTCCCAGGCGGAGTCGATCCGCACCTTCCGCATACTGGCGCAGCCGTTCACCGAGGAACACGGCCTGCTGACACCCTCGTTGAAGCTGAAACGGAAGGCGATCGAGAAGGCGTACGAGCGCGAGGTGGAGGCGCTGTACAGATCCTGACATCCCGGGCGGGTCAGGAATGGATCGCGGTGCGTGATCGTTGACGATGGAGTAGTACCACGTTGTCGACAAGCGAAGGATCACAAGCTCGTGAGCAGCAAGGTCCCCCCGATCATCCTCAACAACGGCGTCGAGATGCCCCAGGTCGGCTTCGGCGTATGGCAGGTTCCGGACGACGAGGCCGAGCGGGCCGTCGGTACGGCGCTTGAGGCCGGGTACCGCAGCATCGACACGGCCGCGGCGTACGGCAACGAGGAGGGCACCGGCCGGGCCATCGCGGCCTCCGGTCTGCCCCGTGAGGAAGTCTTCGTCACCACCAAGCTCTGGAACAGCGACCAGGGGTACGACGCGACACTGCGTGCCTTCGACGCGTCGCTCGACAAGCTGAAGCTCGACTATCTCGACCTGTACCTGATCCACTGGCCGCTGCCGGCGCGGGACACGTACGTCGCCACGTACAAGGCGCTCGAGAAGCTGCACGCCGACGGCCGGGTCCGGGCCATCGGTGTGTCCAACTTCCTGCCCGAGCACCTGCGGCGGCTCGCGGAGGAGACGTCCGTCATCCCCGCGGTGAACCAGATCGAGCTGCATCCGCACCTCCAGCAGCACGCGGCCCGGGAGTACCACGCGGAGCAGGGCATCAGGACCGAGGCCTGGTCGCCGCTCGGACAGGGCAAGGGCCTGCTGGAGGTGCCGGCGATCGTGGCGATCGCGCAGAAGCACAACCGCACTCCGGCCCAGGTGGTGCTGCGGTGGCACATCCAGCAGGGGACCATCGTGATCCCGAAGTCCGTGACGCAGTCGCGGATCAAGGAGAACATCGAGGTGTTCGACTTCAGCCTGGACGGCGAGGACCTGGCGGCGATCGGCGCGCTGAACGAGGACCGCAGGATCGGTCCCGACCCGGCGACGTTCGACATGGGCTGACAGCCCGGACCGGCGCCCCGCGAGGGGCGCCGCCGTGCCCTGGTCAGAGCGTGTGCGGGTCCGCGTGCGCCACGTCGAACTCCTCCAGGGCGACGACGGTGGCGTGAGCCTTCGCCGTGCCCTCCTGGCGGATGGCGGACAGGGCCGCCCGGGACGCGGCCCGGGCATGGCGGTCGGTGAACACCGCGCCCGCGATGCCGCGGCCCCGGTCGCGGTCCAGGAGGAGGGCGGTGCGGGCCAGGCCCGGTACCGTCTCCAGGCGCGGCAGCGCGGTCGCGTGGAAGGTGTCGGCCAGCAGGTCCGCGTCCCGGGGGTCGAACTCCAGCCGCGCCACGCGCAGTCCGCCGCCGACCACCGGCCGCGGCAGCGCGTGGAAGACCGCGACGCGGTAGTGCTCGACCGCCACCGACGCGGCGAACGGCTCCAGCAGCGCGGGGCGCCGCTCGCGCATCACCTCGTCGCTGTTGGCCTGCGCCTCCTCGGACTCCCACCAGCTGACCGTGAGCAGTTTGCCCAGCTCACGGTCGACGAACACGCCCGCGCCCCGGTAGCCGGGCCGTTCCTCCAGCAGGTCGTGGCCCTGGCTGTTCAGGGCGCGCAGGGCCGAGTCCAGCAGGGCCGGATCCCCGGTCGCGTACACCGTGCGTACGAACATGACGCCTCGCCTCCCGGGCGCGGATGACGCGGATCCCTCCGGTGACTCCAGTCTCCCCACGTGTACAAACCATCGCAATACGCGTGGAACGTTCCCTGACGGGGTCAGTTGGGCTGCCCCAGCGGTCGTACGACCACCGTGTTGACGTCGACCCCGGCCGGCTGCCGGATCGCCCACACGACGGAGTCGGCGATCTGGTCGGCGGTCAGCAGCTGCCCCGGGGGCAGGCTGCCGAGGCCGTCCCAGAACGGGGTCTCCACCCGGCCGGGGGCGACCAGCGTGACCCCGACGCCGAACTCGGTCACCTGCCGCCGGGTGTTCTCGGCGAGTCCGGTGACCGCCCACTTGGTCGCCCCGTAGAGGTTGCCGGGCGTGTTCACGAACCCGGCGACGCTGCCGACGAGCACGATCCGGCCCCGGCTCTCCTTCAGCGCGTCGACGGAGGCGCGGATGAGCAGGGCCGGGCCGAGGACGTTGGTGAGGACCATCTCGGACCAGCCGGCCGGGTCGCCCTCGGCCACGGAGTCGTGGGTGGCGACGCCGGCGTTGGCGACGACGGTGTCCAGCCGGCCGTACGCGGTGAGCGTGTCCTCGACCGCGTCGCGGATGTCGTCGTACGACGCCGCGTCGCCCACGACCGTCCGCAGCGTGTCGGGATTGCCCACGCTGTCCGCGAAGTCCCGCAGCCGCCGCTGGGTGCGGCCCGTGACGGTGACGCGGTGCCCCGCCTCCAGCAGCTGCCGGGCGACGGCCGCCCCGATGCCGGTGCCGCCGCCGGTGACGAGCGCGACCGGAGAGTCGTTCATGGTTTCCCCCTGGAGTTCCGAATGCCGGTGGATCAAGGGGAGTTCACCACTTGAAGCGCGCTCGAAGTCAAGCGCCGTCGGCCGTGGTCAGGACGGGCGCACGGCCGTGTGCACGGTGTGGGCGGACAGCAGGAAGACGTCCGGCCGCTGGTGGACGCTCGCGGGGTCGGCGGGGTCGAGGAGCCGGTCGAGGGTGTCCCGGTCCTCGGGCGCGAGGTCGTCGCCGAAGCCTTCGCGCAGGCGGCCGAGGTAGGCGGCGACGTAGGCGCGGGTCCGGTCGTCGGCCGGGGCGGGCAGGTCGAGCAGGAAACTGCGGGTGCCGGTGTGCCGGAGGCCGGCGGAGGTCAGCAGGGCCGGCCAGTCCTCGGTCTCGGCGACGGAGCCGGGCAGCTCGGCGCGCATCCGCGCGAACCACTCCTCCTCCAGCGCGTCCAGCCGTGCCTGGAGTCCCGGGCGGCCGATGCCGAGGTCCCGGGGCAGGAAGCGGGAGGGCAGGCCGCCTTCGAGGAGGGCCAGGGTGCCGCCGGGGGCGAGCCGCCGGCCGAACTCGGTGAGCGCGGCCCGCTGGTCACCGAGGTGGTGCAGGCTGCGGCTCGCCCACAGCAGGTCGGCAGGCTTCGGCAACTGGTCCAGTACGTCCGGGAGTTCACCGGCGAGGGTATCGAAGCGGTCCGCGTGGCCCTGGCGTCCGGCGCGGGCGCGGGCCCGGTCGAGGAGCGGCGCGGTGCCGTCCACGGCGACGACCCGGGCGCCGGCGAACGCCTCGGCGAACAGGCAGGAGACGACCCCGGGTCCGCTGCCCGCGTCCACGATCAGCCCCGGCTCGGCGACTTCGCCCGCGAGCCAGGACAGGGCCTGCCGGTACAGCGGGGCGAACAGTTCGGCCTGGGCCTCCAGATGGGGGGCCATCTCGTTCCAGTCGATGTCCGTGCCGTGGCCGTGGCCGTGACCGTGGCCATGCCTGTGGCCGTGGCCGTGGCCCTGGCCGGTGCCCTGCTCGTGTCCGTGGCCGTGATCGCCGTCGTGGTCGTGTGCCATGGTGGTCAGCCTCTCTTCCGGGTGCCGCCAGGGTGCGACGGCACACCGGACGGGGGCCAGTTCCGTTGCCGACCCGGCAAAATCCGCGGCGGGCGGGCGGCCGGGAAAAACCGGATGCCCGGCCGCCTGCCCTCGGTCACCATGACCCGCATGGGCAACGACATGGTGGAGCGGTTCCTCGCCGACGGGTTCGTGAAGATCGAGGGCGCGGTCGCGCCCCGGGTCGCCGAGGACTGCGCGCGCCTGCTGTGGCGGGAGACGGGGTACGACCCGCAGGACCCCGGCACCTGGAGGGAACCGGTGGTGCGGGTCGACGGCATGGCGCAGGGGCCGTTCGCGGCCGCCGCCAACTCCCCCGCGCTGCACGAGGCGTTCGACCTGCTGGTGGGTGAACGGCGCTGGGTGCCGCGGTACTCGCTGGGCACGTTCCCGCTGCGCTTTCCGCACGCCGAGGAGCCGGACGACGCCGGCTGGCACATCGAGGGCAGCTATCTGCCCGAGGGCGCGACCTGGTTCCACACCAACCTGCGCTCGCGGGACCGGGCGTTGCTGATGCTGTTCCTGTTCAGCGAGGTGACCGAGGAGGACGCCCCGACGCGGATCAGGACCGGCTCGCACCTGGACGTGCCGCCGGTCCTCGAACCGTACGGCGAGGCGGGCGTCTCGGGGCTGGAGATCGCGCCGGCGGTGGTCGCGGCGAGCGAGCACCGGCCGCTCGCCCTGGCCACCGGGCGTCCCGGCGATGTCTATCTGTGTCATCCGTTCCTGGTGCACGCGGCGCAGCCGCACCATGGCACCCGGCCGCGCTTCATGGCACAGCCGCCGCTGGATCCGGCGGTGCCGTACGAGCTGGAGCGGCCGGACGGGGCGTACTCCCCGGTGGAGACGGCGATCCGCCGGGGTCTCGGGCGGTAGACCGCCCACCGCCCGAGACCCCACCGCCCGCACCCCGGCACCCGCCCGTACGGAGCCCTCGCCCGCACCGGTCGGTGTACTCGCGCCGGTCGGTCGCGCCGGTCAGTCCTTGCGGAAGGCGCGCAGACTGAAGGTCGGGTCCGCGCGCCGGCGGTCCTGGTCCGGCAGTTCGGCGAGGCGGGCGGCGTACGTCTGCCTGCGGGGGTCGCCGGGCGGAAGCTGGCTGAACCAGCCGCGGTGCAGGTCGGCGACGGTGCTGCGGGGGCTGCGGCCCTGGCCGACGCCGCGGAAGGCGGACCGCCCGGCGGGCCCGAGCCCGCACCGGGCCGCGTGGGCGGTGACGAGGTCGGCGGCGTCCGTGGCGGGGCGGATCGGGCGGTCGGCGAGGGCGGCCTCGATGTCGCTGCCCACGTCGTGGGCCGCGGCCTTGTCGACGGTGGTGACGTACACCCCGCCGGGCCGCAGGACGCGGGCGCACTCGGCGATGACGGCGCGCAGGTCGTCGGGGTCGGTCAGCAGGTGCAGCAGCCAGATGCTGGTGACGGCGTCGAAGGTGGCGGTGGGGAAGGGCAGTCGGCGGCTGTCGGCCTGGACGATCGCGCCGGGGAGGCGGGCGGCGGCCTTGCGGATCATGCCGTCGGCGAGGTCCGCGCCGGTCACCCTGGTCGCGGGGCGGGCCGCGGCGAGCCGGCGGGTGACGATGCCGGTGCCGCAGGCGAGGTCGAGGAGGCGGCCCGGGCGGTCGGGTATCAGGTCGAGGACGGCGCCTGCGGCGGCTTCCGCGCGGGCCTCGCCGCCGCGTGAGGCGTCGTAGGCGCCGGCTTCCTTGTCGTAATCGAGCACGCCGCTCAGTGTGCGCCGTGTCCGGGGGCGATGTCCTCCACCCTGCGGGCGAGAGTGAAGTCCTTCTCGGTGAGGGCTCCGCCGGCGCTGTGGGTGGTGATGGCGAGGTCGACGGAGTGGTAGCCGAGGGTGCAGTCGGAGTGGTGGTCCAGCTCGTCCTGGATGCCGGCGATGTGCACGACCAGGGCGGCCGCGGCGAAGTGCGAGGCTAGCCGGTAGGTGCGGGTGAGCCGATCGCCGTCCGCGGACCAGCCGGGGAGGTCGGCGATCCGGTCCTCGATCTCCTTCTGCGACAGCGGTGCGACGGCCATGGCACGGGCTCCCTTCGGGTGGCGACGGTCTGGTCCCAGCCTGCCACGGGCCGGGCGCGGGCAGGCGGGCGACGCGTCGGCGTACCGGAGGCGGAGCGTCCGCGGGTGCGCGGTCGGGGCGGTGCGCGCTCCGGCTCCGGGGGCGAGCGCGTGAGGTCGTGGCGATGCGCGCTCCTCGTCTAGGGTCGGGGCATGACCATGGTCGCCACCGAAGCTTCCGTGTCCGCCGCCGCCCCCGACGCGAAGGGGGTGGGTCCGCTGCTCCGTGCCTGGCGGGAGCGGCGCCGCCTCTCCCAGCTGGAGCTGGCCCTGCGGGCCGACTCCTCCGCCCGGCACATCAGTTTCGTGGAGACGGGCAGGTCCCGGCCGAGCGAGGAGATGGTGCTGCGGCTCGCCGAGCACCTGGACGTCCCCGTGCGGGAGCGCAACGCGCTGCTGCTGGCCGCCGGTTACGCCCCGCGCTACCCGGAGACACCGCTCGACGATCCCGCCCTGGACGCCCTGCGCGACGGGATGGAGCGGCTCATCCAGGGCTATGAGCCGTACCCGGCACTGGTGGTCGACGCCGGGTACACGGTGGTCGCCGCCAACCGGGGCATCACGATGCTGCTGGACGGCGTGGCCGAGGAACTGCTGAGCCCGCCGAACGCAATGCGGCTGACCCTGCACCCCGATGGCCTCGCGCCGCGGATCCGCAACTTCCGGGAGTGGCGCGGGCATCTGGTGGCGCAGATGGAGCGCCAGCTCGCGCTGCACCGCTCGGACCAGCTCCGCGCCCTGTACGAGGAGGTGACGGCGTATCCGGTGCCCGAGGACGCGCCGGGCGAGGAACCCCGGGAGCCGGTGCCGTACTTCGCGCTGCCGATGCGGATCGAGCACGAGGGCCGGATCCTGTCGTTCGTGTCCTCGATCTCCACCTTCAACACGCCGATGGACGTCACCGTCGCCGAACTCGCCATCGAGACCTTCCTTCCGGCGGACCCGGCGACCGCCAAGTACCTCCAGACGCTGGTTGGTTGACGAACCTGTGATCTTCGGTTCCGCTCGATCCGCTGTGCCGGACGGCGTCGCGTGACAGACTGCTCCGCGCCGAAAGGCGGCACGGCAGGGGAGGACGTGGCGTGAGTGAACGGCGGGCTGCGCCCACCGTGGGCCAGGTGGTGCTCGGCAAGCGGTTGCAGGAACTACGGGAGGCGGCCGGGCTCAGCCGCGAGGACGCCGCCGGGGTGCTGCGGGTGACGGCGGCCACGGTCCGGCGCATGGAGACGGCCGAAGTCGCCCTGAAGATCCCCTACTTGCAGGTGCTCCTGGAGTCCTACGGGGTGGCGCGGGACGAGGCGGCCACGTTCGTGCGGCTGGCGGAGGACGCCAACCAGCCCGGCTGGTGGCAGCGGTTCCACGATGTGCTGCCCGACTGGTTCAGCCTCTACGTCAGCCTGGAGGGCGCCGCCCGGATCATC
Source organism: Streptomyces sp. NPDC048106 (assembly GCF_040706415.1). Lineage (NCBI taxonomy): Bacteria > Bacillati > Actinomycetota > Actinomycetes > Kitasatosporales > Streptomycetaceae > Streptomyces > Streptomyces sp. NPDC048106. The sequence goes on from NZ_JBEZND010000037.1 coordinate 15,218, forward strand.
CGCTCCTACGAGCCGCACTTCGTGCCCGGTCTGCTCCAGACGGAGGCGTACGCGCGAGCGGTGCTGGAGGCGGGGACGATCGGGCAGAGCGAGCCGGACGCGGTGGAGCGGCATGTGTCGCTGCGGATGGAGCGGCAGCGGCTGCTGGAGCGCGAGGATCCCCCGCACCTGTGGGTGATCATGGACGAGACGGTGTTCCGGCGCCCGGTGAGCACGTCCGCCGACGTGATGCGCGACCAGCTGGACCGGCTCGTCGAGTACGCCGAACGGGACCGGATCACGCTCCAGATCGCGGAGTTCGCGGCGGGTCCGCACCCGGGGACGTACGCGCCGTTCACGCTGTTCCGGTTCGCGGAGCCGGAGTTGCCGGACATGGTGTTCACCGAGTACCTGACCGGCGCGCTGTACCTGGACGCGCGGCGGGAGGTCGCCGCGCATCTGGAGGTGCTGGACCATATGACGGCCCGGGCCGCCTCGGCGCGGCGCACGCGGGAGATCCTGCGGGAGTACCGCGCGCGTTTCTGAGCGCCGGGGGCCTCGGGACGCCGGTGCCGCGCTCCGTCCGCACGGGGCGCGGCACCGGCACGTCGGACCGGCCGGCGCCGGCCCTGCGTCAGACCAGTTCGGCGGTCAGGGTGATGGTCGTACCGGCGAGTGCCTGGCTGACCGGGCAGTTCTTCTTGGCGTCCTCGGCGGCCGCCTGGAAGCCCTGCTCGTCCAGGCCGGGCACCTCGCCGCGCACGGTGAGGTGGATGCCGGTGATGCCGGTGCCGGGCTGGAAGGTGACGTCGGCCTTGGTCTCCAGCTTGGTGGGCGGGTTGCCGGCGCCGGTCAGACCGTGGGCGAGGGCCATGGAGAAGCAGCTGGAGTGGGCGGCCGCGATCAGCTCCTCGGGGCTGGTCTTGCCGTTCGCCTGCTCGGCGCGCGACGGCCACGACACCGGCTGCTCGCCGATGCCCGAGGAGTCGAAGGTGACGACGCCCTTGCCCTCAACAAGGCTGCCTTCCCATTCGGTGTGCGCGGTGCGCGTGGTGGCCACGATGGTTCCTTTCGCGAGGGGGCGACCCCGTTGCCGGGTGTCCGGGATTCCTATCCGATCACATTCCGGCGCCGGAGGCCGGGGGTTCGGCGTCGTCGGCGGGACGCGTCGTCAGGCCGCCCGCTCGTCCTCCCCGGCGGCGGCAGCGTCGAGCGGGACCCCGGTTCCCGACAGCTCGCCGAGCCAGCGGCGCAGCACCCGGTGGATCTGCTCGGCCCCGGTCAGCCGCTCCCCCTCGCCGGCGGGCGCGGACAGTTCCAGCGGGGACAGCAGGAACGGGCGGGACTGGGCGCCGCCGAGCCCGCCGTGGGAGCCGATCTGCTCCTCGAAGGCGAGCACCTCGCCGTCGGCGGGTTCGTACGCGGAGTTCACCATGATGTCGGCGGTGTGCGGGAAGGAGTGGGTGCGGCGCACCGCCTCGGCGGCACCGGGTCCGAAGCGGGCCAGCGGGCCGGGGGACCGGTCGAGGTCGGCCAGCGGGATCTCGGTGCCGCCCGGGCCGAGCACCACGCCGTCGTGCTCTTCGCTCGCCACCAGCAGGAAGCCGATGCCGGGGTGGTTGGCGAGGGTGGTGAGCAGGGCGGGGTGGCGGGCGTCGATCTCCTCCTTGGTCATGCGGTGGCGCACGTCCGGGAAGGAGACGAGGCCCAGGTTGCCGGAGGCGAGCACGACGGGCTCGCGGCGGCGGGCCGGCCGGTGCTGCTCGCCCTCCTCCACGGGCCGGCGCAGGGCGGCCCGGACGGCGGCCCGGGCCTCGGTGCCGCTGTGTGTCCTCCCCCGTGGCTCGACGCGTGGGCGGACCCCCACCGCGCGGCGCGGCACGTGCAGTCCGCAGCCGACCCGCACCAGGTCGGTGAGGGTGAGGCCGTAGCGGGCGTGGAAGGTCTCGCCGGGGCTCTGCCCGTGGTCGGAGAGGACCACGACGCGGTACGGGCGCGGGGCGTGCTCGGCGACCCGTGCGAGCAGGGCGAGGCTGCGGTCGAGGCGCCTGAGCACCTTCTCGGCGTCGCGGCTGTGCGGTCCGGAGTGGTGGGCGACCTCGTCGTAGGCGACCAGGTCGGCGTAGACGGCGGTGCGTCCGCCGAGCATGTCGCCCATCACCGCGGCGACGACGACGTCCCGCTCCACGACGGTGGCGAAGGCGCGGACCAGCGGGTAGAGGCCGCCGCGGGAGACGCGGGGCCGCTGTCCGCGGAGCCGGGCGCGGGTGGACTCGCCGATCTCGCGGGCCACCTCGGCGATGAAGGACAGGGCGGTGCGGACGGCGTTGGCGGGGTCGGAGAAGTAGGCGAAGTACCCGGCGCGGGAACGGTTCTCCCGGCCCCGGCGGCGGGCCGCTATGGACAGTACGAGGGCCTGCTCCCCGGCGCCGCCGCTGAAGAGGTTGCCCCGGCTGGCGCCGTCCTCGGCGAGCAGTCCGCCGTCGCCGGTGCGTGCGATGGCGCGGCGCTGGAGTTCGGCGGCGCTCGTCGGGCGGTTGCTGACCATCACCTCCTCGCGGTCCTTCTCGTACCAGCGGAAAGCGGGCACGTCGTAGGTGCTGCCGTGCAGGATGCCGAGCTGGCTGGCGCCGGTCTGGCTGGACCAGTCGGTCTGCCAGGGGGTGAGGCGGTGGGTGGGGCGGCGGGCGGGGCGGGAGCCGTCGGCGGGCGGGCGGGTGTCCTCGCCCGCCGCGAGCCAGCGGGCGACCGTGGGCATCACCCCCTTGGCCACGGCAGCGGTCAGCACGTCGTGGCCGACGCCGTCGAGTTGGAGGAAGACCAGCCCGGGGGTGGTGGGACAGGGCGGGTCGGATCTTCGGCGGCGGGCGGCGAGGCGGTGCAGCCGGCGCCGGTACGCCTCGTCGTCGCGTACGGCGAGCGCCGCGCCCGTGGCCGAGGCGACGGCCGACATGACCGCGGCCACGATGACGGCGGTCTCCGGCGCGACCGCGCCCCGGCCGGAGGGGTTGAGGCGCAGGGCGACCAGCAGCAGCGAGCCGTTGAGGAAGAAGACCAGCAGGCCGAGGACCAGGGCGGGGACGAGCAGCAGCAGCCGGACGAGCAGCGGCCACACCACGGCGGACAGGACGCCGAAGGCGCCCGCGCCGAGGGCGGCGGTGAGGGCGATCCGGGTGGCGCTGTCGCCGTCGGCGGACTGGAGCCGGAAGTCGGGCAGGAGCAGCGCGAGGACCCCCATGGTGAGCGTGGAGACGGCCCATACGGCCGTGCTGCGCCCGATCTGACTGGCGATCCGCCGCCACCGTACGCCCCGCACGCCCGCGTCTCCTCCGTTCCGGCCCTCCCCCCGCCCGGCCGGCGAGGTCGCTGTCCCGGCGCGCTGGAGCGACCGGGCCGCCCTCCACCTTGTCATACCGGTCGGGAACCACCCGAAGGGGTGACCGCGGGACTCACCGTCCGTCGTATCCGGCGGTCGGCATGGACAGCCGTCGGTGTACCCGGGCCTTCATCTGCGCGTCGTACGACGGCTCCGCCCGGCCCACCGTGACCACGCGCACCCCGCGCCGCGCGCACTCGGCGGTGAACTCCTCCACGGAGGACAGGGCCCGGCGCAGTACCCGCAGGCTGGGCGCGACGAACACGTCCACCCCGGGGCGTACGCCGTCCCACAGGGCACGGTGGTCGCAGCGGAGTCCGCCTACCAGGAGTTCCCGGGCGACGACGTAGCCGTGTTCGACGGCCCAGCGGGCGCACATGGCGTGCTGGGTGCGGCTGTCGACGAGGAAGGGGTCGGCCTCTAGTTCCTCAAGGGGGGTCAGGCTGGCGATGGCGATGACCCCTGCCGGTGCGCACGCGCCGGAGGCGCCCCGTGGTTGTCCCATGGCGTCCCCCTCACCTCCGGTTTTCGCCGCCGACCCTACTCCTGCACGTAGGCTTCGGACAGGCGCGTGAAGGAGGCGAAGAGGGTGCCGGTGGAGATCACGTGGTGGGGTCATGCCACCTGCACGATCGAGGATTCGAACATACGAGTGCTTACCGATCCTCTGTTCGCCCGTCGTCTGGCGCATCTGCGGCGCCGGCGGGGCGGGATCCCCTCGGCCGAGGCGCACCGCGCCGACGTGGTGCTCGTCTCCCACCTGCACGCCGACCATCTGCACCTGCCGTCGCTGGAGGCGCTCGACCCGGGCACGCGCGTGCTCGTGCCCCGGGGCGCACCCCAGGTGCTGCCCGGCGTGCGCCGACTGCGACATCTGCGGATCACCGAGGTGGTCCCGGGGGACGAGATACGCGTCGGGGAGCTGCTGGTGCGGGTGGTGCCCGCGCGGCACGACGGGCGGCGGCTGCCGGTGGGTCCGCACCGCTCACCCGCGCTGGGCTTCGTGGTCGAGGGGGAGGCGCGGACCTACTTCGCCGGGGACACCGGGCTCTTCGACACGATGGCCGAGTGGGCGGGGCCGGTGGATGTGGCACTGCTGCCGGTGGGCGGCTGGGGGCCGTTTCTCGGGGAGGGGCATCTGGACGCGGGGCGCGCGGCGCGGGCGCTCGGCCTGCTGGCGCCGCGGGCGGCGGTGCCGGTGCACTACGGGACGTACTGGCCGATCGGCATGGACGCGGTGCGGCCGCACGAGTTCCACGCGCCGGGCGACGAGTTCGTCCGGCTCGCCGCCACGGCCGCTCCCGAGGTGGCGGTGCACAAGCTGGGGCACGGGGAGAGCGCCCGGCTGGAGGTCGCGCGGTGACATGGCTGCCCCCGGCCGCGGTGCTGGCCGCGGCCTCGACCTCGGTCGTGCCGCCGCCGGAGTCCACCCAGCAGGCCATCGGCTATCCGTCGCTGTTCCTGCTGGTGCTGATCGGGGCGCTGGTGCCGGTGGTGCCGACGGGGGCGCTGGTGAGTTCGGCGGCGGTGGTGGCCTTCCATCAGACGGCGCCGTTCGCGCTGGCGCTGGTGTTCGTCACGGCGTCGCTGGCGGCCTTCCTCGGGGACGCGGCGCTGTACTGGCTGGGGCGGCGGGGGATGCGGTCGCGGGGCGGGTCGCGGTGGCTGGAGGCGATACGGTCGCGGGCGCCGGAGGAGCGACTGGGGCAGGCGCGGGGGAAGCTGGCGGAGCACGGGGTCACGGTGCTGGTGCTGTCCCGGCTGGTGCCGGCCGGCCGGATCCCGGTGATGCTGGCCTGCCTGATGGCCGAGTGGCCGGTGCGCCGGTTCGTGCGGGGGAACGTGGCGGCGTGTCTGGCGTGGGCGGCGACGTACCAGGTGATCGGGATCGTGGGGGGTTCGCTGTTTCCCGAGCCGTGGGAGGGGGTGGTGGTGGCGGTGGTGCTGACCATCGTCATCAGCGCGGTACCGGGGCTGGTGCGGCGGTTTCGGTAGCGGCGGTTTCGCTGGTGCCCCTCCCCTCAAGGACGGGCGCCTCAGGCCAGCGTCCGTGAAGCGCCTACCGGCAGGTCCCACAGGTCCTCGTCGTCGAGTCCGGCTTTCTCCCAGGCGGTCCGCACCCTCGTGAGGGGTTCCAGGACCGGTTCCGCCGAGAGGATGAAGGTGGCCCAGTGCATGGGGGCCATGCGGCGGGCACCCAGGTCGAGGGTGGCCTGGACGGCTTCCTCGGGGTCGCAGTGGACGTCGCTGAGCCACCAGCGGGGGTCGTAGGCGCCGATGGGCATGAGGGCGAGGTCGATGCCGGGGTAGCGGCGGCCGATGCGGGAGAACCAGTGGCCGTAGCCGGTGTCGCCGGCGAAGTAGAGGCGCGGGCCGCCGGGGGCGGTGAGGATCCAGCCGCCCCACAGGCTGTGACAGGTGTCGGTCAGGGTGCGCTTGGACCAGTGGTGGGCGGGCACGAAGTCGAAGCGGACGCCCGCCAGTTCGGCGCCCTCCCACCAGTCCAGCTCGGTGACGCAGGTGAACTCGCGGCGCAGGAACCAGCGGCCCAGCCCGGCCGGCACGAACACCGGGATGTCGCGCGGGAGTCGGCGCAGGGTGGGGGCGTCCAGATGGTCGTAGTGGTTGTGGCTGACGACGACCGCGTCGATACGGGGCAGCCGGTCCCAGGGCACACCGACCGGGGTGACGCGGGCCGGGGTGCCGAGGATGCGGCGCGACCAGACCGGGTCGGTGAGCACGGTCAGGCCGCCCACCTGGACGATCCAACTGGCGTGGCCCGCCCAGGTGACGGCGAGGGTGCCGGGGTCGGCGCGGGGCAGCGGGGCGGGCGCGTAGGGCAGCCGGGAGATGTCGGCGAGGCCCTGCGGTCCGGGGCGCACGGCGCCCTCGCGGGCGAAGCGGGCGAAGGCCCTGAGGCCGGGCAGGGGCGCGGTGAGCCGGTCGTGGAACGTGCGCGGCCACACCCGCCGTTCGCCCAGCGGACGGGGTTCCGCCAGCGGCGGGAAGGGGGCCGTGCCGGGGGCGGCCGGGGCGGTCGCGGTCGCCGTGGCGGCGCCGGTCGCTGTCGCCGTCGCCGTCGAAGTCGTGGGAACCACCGTTGCGTTGTCGGTCGCCGGAGTCGATCCGGGCTCATGCGTCTGCTGCGTCATCGAGGAGGCTCCCATCGCTGGGCGTCGTCACGGAGATCGTCGAAGACCGACTTCAAGGAGATCAACGAGCTTTGCACATAGGGCAGTTCCGATGGTGTGGGTGAGGTGAGGGACTGCGCGCGTTCCTCGTCCGTGCCGCCCAGCAGGGGTCCGGTGGCGAGCCGTACGCGCAGCGCCGCCAGGTCGTCGCCGAACCGGTGGCCGCCGGGCGCGGGCATGCCCAGCCTGGCGGTGAGGAGGTCCTCCAGTTCCTGTGCGTCGCCCACGCCCTGGGCGGCGAGGGCCTCGCGCAGCGGGCTCAGGTCGGCGTAGAGGTGGCGGCCGGCCTGCGGGGGGCGGGCGAGGGCGCCGGCGGCGGTGACCGCGGTGTGCGCGGCGGCGGCCAGGTGGGCGTGCAGCCGTACGGCGGCCTCGCGGCGTTCGGTGACGGGCGGGGGCTCGTCGAGGGCGTAGCAGGCGGCCGCGGCGACGGGGGCGGCGAGGCGGGCGCCGAGCGCGGTGAGGATGTCCAGGACCCGCGCGTGCAGGCGCCGTCCGAAGTCGGTGGCGGGGAAGCGCGCGACGGCGGCGGGCCAGCCGGGCGGCAGCAGGGCGCCGGCCAGGTCGGTGACCACGGTGACACGGTCGGGCCACATCTCGGCGGGGCTGAGCAGGACGGTCTCGTGCGGTGCGTGCACGGTGTCGCGCCAGGTCTCGTCGCTGACCAGGTGCAGGCCCTCCGCGGTGGCGGCCTCGACGGTCTCGTGCAGCAGTTCGGGCGGGGCGACGGTACCGGTGGGGTCGTCGGCGACGGACAGCACCAGCAGTCTGGGGTGGCCGCCCTCGGCGCGCACCCGGCGGACGGTCTCCAGCAGCGCGTAGGGGTCGGGGACGCCGCCGCTCTCGGCGGGCGTGGGCACATGGAAGACGGGCCGGCCCAGGACGCGGGCGTAGGGCGCCCACCAGGCGGCGCAGGGGCGGGGGACGAGGATGTCGGCGTCGTCCCCGGCGAGCGCGGCGGTGAGGGCGAGGAGCAGCGCGGGGGCGCCGGGGCCCGCGGCCACCTGGTCGGGGGCGCAGGGCAGGCCGCGGCGGGTCCAGTAGCCGCAGGCCGACTCCAGCAGGGCGGGGGCGCCCCCGACGGGCTGGGCGTCGGCGCGGCCCGCGGCGGCGGCGACCACGGCGACCAGTTCGGGGAGCACGGGCAGGCCGTCGCCGGGCAGTGGCGGCCCGAAGCGGACCGGGCCGTGGCCCTCGGGGTCCGTCCGCCGCATGTCCGCCTCCGCGCAGTCCGTCGTGGTGGGTCGGGCCGGGTCTCCTCGGGTTGCTGTGTACCCGCTGGGCGTAACTCCATGAGCGGGACGGGAGTTGTGCGGATCACACGTCCGCCGGCCGGCCGCCTCCGTCGGGCCGCAGGCGGCCGTGGACGCGGTAGCCGGCGCCCGCGCAGGCGGCGGCGATCAGGGCTCCGCCGGCGACCAGGGCGGGCACCGAGTCGTTGAAGGTGCCGCCCGTACCGGCCGCCACGCCGTGGCCCGCGCCGGAGCCGGAGCCGGAGTCGGAGCCTGAGCCTGAGCCGGAGTCGGCCTGGGCGCAGCCGTCGCCGCCGTCGTCACCGCCCGGGGTGTCGCCGCTCCAGCGCGCGTCGCCGTCGCGGTCGTCGCCGCCCCCGCCCTCGGAGTAGCGGGGCTCGCGGCAGGCGTCGGAGCCGGAATCGGAGTCGGAGTCCGCGCAGGCGCCGGAGCGGGCGCCGTCGCACGCGCGGTCGTCGTCGGCGCAGGACCCGGCCTTGGCGCCGGTGCACTTCGGGCCGTCACCGGTGCACGCCTCCCCCGCCCGGCACTGGGTGCCGGTGCCGGTCCCGCTGCACGCCTTGCCGTCCGCGCAGCCCTGGCCGTCGCCGCAGGACTTCCCGTCGGCACACGTGCGCGGGTCGCCGCAGGGGGTGCCGGGGCCGCCGCTCGCGCGGGCGGTGGGGCCGGGCACGCGGTTCGCGGCGCCGCCCGGTTCCGGGTCCGGCGCGGGTGCCGGCGCCCGGGTGGTGCCCGGCATCTGCGGCTCCGGGGCGCTCGCGGGGGCGCAGGTCGCGGATCCCGCGCCGGGGGTGGCCGCCCCGGCGGGGGCGACGGGCCCGGTCAGGGCGAGCGCGGCGCCTGCGACGAGGGCGACGGGCAGGGCGCGGACGGTGCGGCGCATGGCAGGGCTCCTCGGGAGCGACGGCGGACGAGCGGACCGGCGGTCGGACGGGCGGCGGTACGGCACCCGCGCCGGGCGGCGCCCCGGGTCGTACCGCTCCCTCCCCCGCCATCACAGCCCGCCCCGCGCCCCGGCGCGCGCGGCCGGGCCCCATTCGCGGGACACGGACACCCGGCCGGGTGACAGCGCGGCCCGGTGCGGGGGCGGGGCGCTCCCCGGGCGTGAGTCACGGGGCGCCGGGAGGTTTTCCGGCCTGCCCACCGGAGACTCGGTCAACGCTGACCGGATCGTCCGCTTCGCACCCCACCGGGGAGGTCCCTCCATGAGCACGAAGGTGTCCGACCACATCCTGGAGCGTCTGCGCGCCTGGGAAGTGGAGCAGGTGTTCGGGTATCCGGGCGACGGCATCAACGGGCTGCTCGCCGCCTGGGGCCGCGCGGAGGACCGGCCGCGGTTCATCCAGTCCCGGCACGAGGAGATGTCCGCGTTCGAGGCGGTCGGGTACGCGAAGTTCAGCGGCCGCATCGGCGTGTGCGCGGCGACCTCAGGGCCGGGGGCGATCCACCTCCTGAACGGGCTGTACGACGCCAAGCTCGACCATGTGCCGGTGCTGGCGATCGTCGGCCAGACCAACCGGAGCGCGATGGGCGGCTCCTACCAGCAGGAGGTCGACCTGCACACGCTGTACAAGGACGTCGCCTCGGAGTTCGTGGAGACGGTGATGGTGCCCGAGCAGCTGCCGAACGTGCTGGACCGGGCGATCCGCACGGCGTACGCCCGGCGGTGCCCGACCGCCCTGATCATCCCCGCTGACGTGCAGGAACTGGACTACTCGCCGCCGACGCACGCCTTCAAGATGGTGCCCTCCAGCCTGGGGACGAGCGAGTGGACGGCGACCCCGACGGACGAGGCGCTGCGCCGGGCCGCGGACGTGCTGAACGCGGGCGAGAAGGTGGCGGTCCTGATCGGCCAGGGCGCCGCGCACGCGGTCGCCGAGGTGCGCGAGATCGCGGAGCTGCTCGGCGCGGGCGTCGCGAAGGCGCTGCTCGGCAAGGACGTGCTCAGCGACGAGCTGCCGTACGTCACCGGGCCGATCGGGCTGCTGGGCAGCAGGCCGTCGTACGAGCTGATGCGGGACTGCGACACGCTGCTGACCATCGGGTCCTCGTTCCCGTACACCCAGTTCATGCCGGAGTTCGGCAAGGCGCGCGCCGTGCAGATCGATCTGGACCCGCACATGATCGGGATGCGGTACCCGTACGAGGTGAACCTGGTCGGCGACGCGCAGGCGACGCTCCAGCGGCTGATCCCGCTGCTGGACGGCGACCGGGGCGGCCGGGAGTGGTCGGACACGGTGGCCGCCAACGTGCGGCGCTGGCACGAGACGATGGAACGGCGGGCCGGGCTCGCGGCGGACCCGATCAACCCGGAGTACGTGGCGCGGGCGCTCGACCCGCTGCTCCCCGACGACGCGATCCTCACCTCCGACTCGGGTTCGGTGGCCAACTGGTACGCGCGGCACATCACCATGCGGCCCGGCATGCGCGGCTCGCTGTCCGGGACGCTGGCGACGATGGGGCCCGGGGTGCCGTACGCGATCGGGGCGAAGTTCGCGCATCCGGACCGGCCGGTGTTCGCGCTGGTCGGCGATGGCGCGATGCAGATGAACGGGCTCGCGGAGATGATCACCGCGGCCAAGTACCGGGACCGCTGGGCGGATCCGCGGCTGGTGGTCGCGGTCTGGAACAACCAGGACCTCAACCAGGTGACCTGGGAGATGCGGGCGATGGAGGGCTCGCCGTCCTTCCTGCCGTCGCAGGAGATCCCGGACGTGCAGTACGCCGCCTTCGCGCGCACGCTCGGCCTGGAGGGCATCCGGGTGGAGAAGCCGGAGGACGTCGAGCCGGGCTGGCGGGCCGCCCTCGCGGCGGACCGGCCCTGCGTGATCGAGTTCCTGACCGATCCCGCCGTGCCGCCGATCCCGCCGCACGCCAGCTGGGAGCAGATGGAGGCCACGGCGGCCGCGGTCCTCAAGGGCGACGCGGACCGGGGCTCGATGGTCAAACAGGGGCTGAAGGCCAAGGTCCAGGAGTTCCTGCCGGGCCGGAAGGGGCAGTAGGCGACGGTGTCGGTGAGGCCGTACCGGGTACGCGGGTGCGGACGTTCGACCCCCTGGAGAGAGATATGCAGCGAGGCAGTGACCGGCTGAACGTGCACCGGGACGACGAGATGAAGCACGAGCTGAAGGGACTGCTGAGGTCCGGCCACCCGACCCGGGTCGAGGAGTGGCACGACCCGGAGCCCGCCGCCGACGACGACCCGGAGGTGACCGGCGGCCCCGTCGGCGGCCTCGGCTCCCCGGCGTCCCTGGAGCGGGTGCGGCTGGAGCTGGCCCGCAGCCTGGCGCGCGGCGCCTTTCCGGCGCGGGCGGGCGAGCTGGCCTCGGCACTGCGCCGGGACAACGCGCCGGACCCGCTGGTGGACGCGGTGGCGGAGCTGCCGCGCGGCGAGCGGTTCCGCAATGTGCAGCAGCTGGCCGAGGCGCTGGTGGGCGGCGGATGAGCCCGGACGCCGGCAGGGCAAGGGAACGGCGCGATCGGGCCGCCGAGGCCGCCCGGAGCGCCGGGAAAGGAATACGAGGAGCATGCGTATCGCGTTTCTGGTGGCGCCCGAGGGCGTCGAGCAGGTGGAGCTGACCGAGCCCTGGAAGGCGGCCTCGGACGCCGGGCACGAGCCGGTGCTGGTGTCGACCGAAGCCGGGAAGGTGCAGGGCTTCAACCACCTCGACAAGGCGGACACCTTCGAGGTGGACGAGGTGGTCGCCGAGGCGGACGCCACCTCGTTCGGGGGGCTGGTGCTGCCCGGCGGGGTGGCCAACCCGGACTTCCTGCGGATGGACGAGAAGGCCGTGGGGTTCGTGAAGGACTTCTTCGACCGGGGGCGTCCGGTCGCCGCGATCTGCCACGCGCCGTGGACGCTGGTGGAGGCGGACGTCGTACGGGGCCGGGTGCTGACGTCCTGGCCGAGCCTGAAGACGGACATCCGCAACGCGGGCGGCACCTGGGTGGACGAGCAGGTCAAGATCTGCGACCACGGGTCCAACCTGCTGGTGACCAGCCGTAAGCCGGACGATCTGAAGGCGTTCTGCGACGCGTTCCTGCACGTGTTCGCCGGGGAGGCGGGCTGAGCCCGCGATCCGCGAAGGAGGACCCCGCGAAGGGCCGGCCCCCGGGCCGGCCCTTCGCCGTGCGCGCGTCTCGCCGTGCCCGCGTCAGGTGCCGGACGGCCCCGGGGTCACCGATTCGCCGCAGTGGCGCTCGCGGGCGCCCTCACGGGTGCGGCCCGCGCTGACCACGCGGCGCGGATTGCGGCGCAGATACTCGCCCTCCAGCTGCGCCATGCGCTCGTTGTGGGCCCGCAGCGCGTCGTTGGAGCCGTACAGGAGGGTGTCGTGGCGCGTGCGGTGGATCGTCTCCAGCTCCTTCATGAGCTGCTGGTCGTCCAGTCGGCTGGGGTCGACTCCGGTCATGGTGGTGCCCCGCTCGTCGTGTCCGTTCATGGGGTCCGGGTACCCCGCCCGGCGCGCCCTGCCCCTGGGCGGTTTCCGGCAGGATTCCATGGAGCTCGCGTTCCTCAGTCCACTGTACGAACATCCCGGGCCCGGGGCCTCCGCGGACCGGGGCGCCGCCACCGGCTCGCGGCGCGCACCCGGGCCGGCGGGGCACCCGGTGGGGCCTGGCGGCGCGGGCTAGCGGGCCCGTTCCACGCGGCGTTCGTCCCAGACCGGCTCCGGGGTCTCGCGGACGTGGCCGTCGGTGCCGAAGACCAGGAAGCGGTCGAAGGAGCGGGCGAACCAGCGGTCGTGGGTGACCGCGAGGACCGTGCCGTCGAAGGCCTCCAGGCCCTCCTGGAGGGCCTCGGCGGACTCCAGGTCCAGGTTGTCGGTCGGCTCGTCCAGCAACAGGGCGGTGACGCCCTGGAGTTCGAGCAGCAGGATCTGGAAGCGGGCCTGCTGGCCGCCGGAGAGCCGCTCGAAGGACTGCTCGGCCTGCTGGGTCAGCTCGTAGCGGCGCAGCCGGGACATGGCCGCGCCCCGGTCCTGCGCGTGCTCCTTCCACAGGATGTCCAGCAGGGTGCGGCCCTGGAGTTCGGGGTGCGCGTGGGTCTGCGCGAAGTGGCCCGGCACGACGCGCGCGCCGAGCTTCCACTGGCCGGTGTGCGCGATGTCCTCGCCGGCCAGCAGGCGCAGGAAGTGGGACTTGCCGGAGCCGTTGGAGCCGAGGACGGCGACCCGTTCGCCGTAGAACACCTCCAGGTCGAACGGCTTCATCAGGCCGGTCAGCCCGAGTCCCGCGCAGGTGACCGCGCGCACTCCGGTACGGCCGCCCTTCAGGCGCATGGTGATGTCCTGCTCGCGCGGCGGCTCCGGGGGCGGTCCGGCCTCCTCGAACTTGCGCAGCCTGGTCTGCGCGGCGGCGTAGCGGGAGGCCATCTCGTGGCTGACGGAGGCGGCCTGACGGAGGTTCAGGACGAGCTTCTTGAGCTGGGCGTGCTTCTCGTCCCAGCGGCGGCGCAGCTCCTCGAAGCGGGCGAAGCGTTCGCGGCGGGCCTCGTGGTAGGTGGCGAAGCCGCCGCCGTGCACCCAGGCGTCGGCGCCCGCCGGTCCCGGTTCGACCGAGACGATCTTCTCGGCGGCGCGGGCGAGGAGTTCGCGGTCGTGGGAGACGAACAGGACCGTCTTGCGGGTCTCCCCGAGCTGCTGCTCCAGCCATCGCTTGCCGGGCACGTCCAGGTAGTTGTCCGGCTCGTCCAGCAGGAGGACCTCGTCGGTGCCGCGCAGCAGCGCCTCCAGCACCAGGCGCTTCTGCTCGCCGCCGGACAGGGTGCGCACCTGGCGCCACTGGGCCCGCTCGTACGGCATACCGAGCGCGGCGGTGGTGCACATGTCCCACAGGGTCTCGGCCTCGTAGCCGCGCACCTCGGCCCAGTCGGCCAGCGCCTGCGCGTAGCGGAGCTGGGCGGCCTCGTCGTCCACCGTCATGACGGCGTGCTCGGCCTCGTCCACGGCCTTCGCCGCCTCGCGGATGCGGGGCGGGGCGACGGAGACCAGCAGGTCCCGCACGGTCGTCTCGTCCCGCACGGAGCCGACGAACTGGCGCATCACGCCGAGGCCGCCGCTCACGGTGACCGAGCCGCCGTGCGGCTTCAGCTCGCCGGAGATCAGCCGCAGCAGGGTGGTCTTGCCCGCGCCGTTCGGGCCGACCAGGGCGACGGCCGCGCCCTCGCCGACCCGGAAGGAGACATCACCGAGCAGCGTCCTGCCGTCGGGGAGGTGGTACTCGAGGTGCGCGGCTTCCAGATGTCCCATGAGGCGGCATTCTCCGGCCCGGGGGCGGACAGGGGCAAACCGTTATCGGAAGGGGCCGCGCGGGTCGACGGCCGCTCCGCGTCACCCGGTGGTGTCCAGGGGCTCCCCGGCCGGTCCGGGCGTGCCCGGCGGCTCGATGGTGTGCGTCTCCCAGGTCAGGGCGCGCCAGCCGGCCCCCGGCTCGCCCTCCAGGGTGATCACCCCGGTGTTGGCCAGGGGGCGGGCGGCCGCGAAGGGGACGTCGATGTTGACGGCGCGGGCGGCGGTCCACATCCGGATCGCGGCGCCATGGCTGACCAGGGCGACGGTGCCGGCGCCGCTGAGGTACGCCTCCTCGATCACGGCGTCGTACCGCGCGAGGGCCTCCGCGCCGCTTTCCCCGCCGGGGACGCGCAGCGCGGTCTGCCCGGCCGACCAGGCGAAGACGGTGCGCATGTAGGCCTCCGCCTCGGGGGCGTCGCCGGGCAGCATCTCCAGCCGGCCCGCGGACAGCTCGCGGATGCCGTCGCGGACGGTCACCCGCAGCCCCCGTTCCAGGGCCAGCGGGGCCGCGGTGAGCTGGGTGCGGATCAGCGGGGAGGCGTAGAGCGCGCCGATGTCCTCGGCGGCCAGCGCCCGGGGCAGCGCGGCGGCCTGCGCCTCGCCGAGCGGGGTGAGCCCGGGCCCGGGTACGGCGGTGTCCAGCAGGTGGCGCAGGTTGGACGGGGTCTGGCCGTGGCGGATCAGGAGCAGGCGCATCCGGGCGATCTCCTTGTGGCGTCCGGGCGACGTCCTCGCGGCGCGGGGCCCGGCGGGACAGGAAACGGGCACTTCAGGGTAACCGCACCCCTATGGACCAGACCGTGACTCCGGACATCGACCTGACCCTGCCGACCGTCGCTCCGCACCCCCTGTACGAACGGCTGCTCGCCGCCGACTCCCGGCTCTTCGAGCGGGCCGCCCGGTGGAACTGGCCGGGGGCCGAACGCGTGCTGCCCCGGCTGAGCCGCAGCGCCAACCACGGGGTGCTGTGGGCCGGCGTGGCCGCCGCGCTGGCCGCGAGCCGTACGCCCCGGGCCCGGCGGGCCGCCGTACGGGGCCTGGCCTCGCTCGCCGTGGCCTCCGCGACCGTCAACACGCTCGGCAAGCGCTCGGTGCGCCGGAGCCGGCCGGTGCTCGACCCGGTGCCGCTGGGGCGGCGGCTGCGGCGGCAGCCGGTCACCACCTCCTTCCCCTCGGGCCACGCGGCGTCGGCGGCCGCCTTCGCCGCCGGGGTGGCGCTGGAGTCGCCCGCGTGGGGCGCCGCGGTGGCGCCGCTGGCGTTCTCGGTGGCCGCCTCCCGGGTCTACACCGGGGTGCACTTCCCGAGCGACGTCCTGGCCGGCGCGGCGCTCGGCGCGGGCGCGGCCCTCCTGGTACGGCGTCTGGTGCCGGCCCGCGCGGCCACGGTGCCCGGGGCCCGGCCGCGCGCCGAGGCGCCCGCGCTGCCGGAGGGCGAGGGGCTGGTGGTGGTCGCCAACCAGGGCTCGGGCACCGCCGACCGGGTGCGCGGGCTGCGGGCCGCGCTGCCGGGCGCGGAGGTCGTCGAGTGCGTGCCCGGCGAGACGGCCGACGCGCTCGCGAAGGCGGCGGCGCGGGCGCGGGTGCTCGGGGTGTGCGGCGGCGACGGCACCGTGAACGCGGCCGCCGAGGCCGCCCTGCGCCACGGGCTGCCGCTCGCGGTGCTGCCGGGCGGCACCCTGAACCACTTCGCCCACGACCTGGGCGTGGAGGACGAACGCGATCTGGCCCGCGCGGTGCGCAGGGGCGAGGCGGTCCGGGTGGACGCGGGCCGGTTCGTCACCGACGGCGCCGAGGGCCTGTTCCTGAACACGCTGAGCCTCGGCGTCTACCCGGAGCTGGTGCGCGCCCGCGACTCCTGGTCGCACCGGATCGGCGGCTGGCCGGCCGGCCTGCTCGCCGCGCTGCGCGTGCTGCGCGCGGACCGGCATCCGCTGGAGGTGGAGGTGGGCGGTGAACGGCGGCCGCTGTGGCTGCTGTTCGCCGGCAACGGCGTCTACCACCGGATGGGGCTCGCGCCGGGCCGCCGTACCGATCTGGCGGACGGGCTGCTGGACGTGCGCGTGGTGCACGGCAGCGGCCGGCCCGCGCTGCGGCTGCTCGCCGCGGCCGCCGCGGGGCCCCTCACCAGGTCGCCCGCCCATGCGGCCGTCCAGGTGAACCGGCTGCGGCTGACCGGCCTCGCGCCCGGCACCCCGCTGGCGTACGACGGCGAGATCACGACGGCCTCGGGCGAGTTGACGGTGGAGAAGCTGCCGGAGGCGCTGACGGTCTACCGCCCGCTGCCCAACACTTCCTGACGATCCATCAGTCCATATTGTAAAACGTGGGTCTCATCATTCGGCATGCGCGCGTACGGTGAGGCGTGCCGCGGGCCGGTCCGGCCAGGGCGGCGAAAACGCGTCGAGGACGCGACCGGACTGCGACGAACAGGGGAGACAGCCATGCCGGATGCACGGGAGACCGCCGTCTACACGCACGGGCACCACGAGTCGGTGCTGCGTTCGCACACCTGGCGCACGGCCGCCAACTCCGCGGGTTACCTGCTCGGTTCCCTGAAGCCGCACATGAAGGTCCTGGACATCGGCTGCGGTCCGGGGACCATCACCGCCGACCTGGCCGAGCTGGTGCCCGACGGACACGTGACGGGCGTCGACCACGCCCCGGGCATCCTGGAGCAGGCGCGGGAGACGGCCGCCGCGCGCGGGCTGGCGAACGTGGACTTCGCGGTCGCGGACGTGCACGCCCTGGACTACCCGGACGACACCTTCTGCGTGGTCCACGCCCACCAGGTGCTCCAGCACGTGGGCGACCCGGTGCAGGCGCTGCGCGAGATGCGGCGGGTGACGCGGCCGGGCGGGTTCATCGCGGTACGGGACGCGGACTACGCGGCGATGACCTGGTACCCGGCGCTGCCGGGCCTGGACGACTGGCTGGACCTGTACGCGCGGGTGGCGCGCGCCAACGGCGGCGAGCCGGACGCGGGGCGCCGGCTGAAGTCCTGGGCGCTGGCCGCGGGACTGCGGGACATCACCGCGACCAGCGGCACCTGGACCTTCGCCACCGAGGAGGAGCGCGCCTGGTGGAGCGGCCTGTGGGCGGACCGCACGCTCGCCTCCGCCTACGCCGAACGGGCTACGGCGGGCGGCCACGCCACGCCGGAGCGGCTGCGGGCGGTGTCGGAGGTCTGGCGGGAGTGGGGGCGGCATCAGGACGGCTGGTTCGCGGTCCTGCACGGGGAGATCCTCTGCCGCAAGGAGGCGTGACCGTCAGTCGCGGGGCAGCAGGGGGCCGAGCGGTCCGAGGTCCAGGTTGAGGTCCTCGGGCCGCAGCCCGTAGCGGTCGCGCAGCTCCGCCATCCTGTCCTCCAGCAGCATCAGGGTGAGCCCGATCCGCTCCTCCTGCTCCTCGGACAGGTCGCCGGTGTCGAAGCGCCGTACGGCCTGCCGTTCCATGAGCTGGCGCAGCAGTTCCACCACGGTGAGCACCAGTTTCACCAGGTCGCGCTCGACCGTGTCGGGTTCGAGGTCGAGCCGGTTGCGGGCGGTCATCACCACTCCTTCGCGGACAGCTCGAACGGCGAGGGCACGGACGCGTTGACCGAGCTGATCAGCGCGTTCAGGTCGATGCGGACGAGGTCCACGTCGGCGATGCGCAGGGTGACGTCGCCGGTGATGACGACGCCGCCGGCCAGCAGCCGGTCCAGCAGGTCGACCAGCGCGATCTCCCGGCGTTCCACGACGGTCACCGGCCCTCCCCCGTCCGCACGCCGGGCCGCGCGTCCTCCTCGGCGAACCCGCTGAACGAATACGCGGCCCAGGGCCCGGTCAGCTCCACCCGCAGCCCGCCCGCCTCGTCCTTCGTGCGGTCCACCAGCTCCACGAACTCCTCGGAGCGGTCCCGGGGCACCAGATAGGCGGCGTTGAGCACGTTGCGGCCGCGCGCGCCGGACAGCGCCGCGTTCTGCGGGGGATGCAGCCGGGCGTCCTCGGCGTGGGCGCACAGCCGCCGGTGCAGGGAGTCGGCGAACGCCTCGGCGGCCTGGAGGTCCTCCTCGTGGGCCCGGGTGTCCGCGCGGCGGCGGCGCAGGTAGTCCCGGCCGCTCATGGGCCTGCCGGGCTTCTCCGCCGGCCCGGCGGCCTCGGCGGGCTCGGGGGCCGGTTCCGTGAACACCTTCACGCCCCACTCCACCCGGCCCGCCAGCCGGTCCAGGGCGCGCAGGAAGTCGGCCTCCCGGGCCTCGATCATGGTGCGTACCGCGCTGTCGTCCCGGAAGACGGTCGCGAGGCGCAGCGGCAGCGGGGTGGTGACCGTGGTGAGCGCGTCGATCACGCCCTGGTGGGCGCGGGCGGTCGCGGCCAGCCAGTCCAGGTCCTCCAGATGGGCCTTCAGGCCCTCCTCGCAGAAGTCGGCCTCGGGGACCGTGCTGACCACCGCGATCAGGCCGCGGTGGGGCAGCAGGGCCGGCGGGGCGCCCCCGATGCCCGTCAGCTGGGCCTGCAGGGGCGCCCCGAGGGGACGGCAGACGGCGTAGACGTAGCGCAACCCGCTCATGGCGCCTCCTTCCGTACGCGGCCCGGCTCCAGCTCCTCGTGCCGGGCCAGCCGTTCCCTCAGCTCGGCGTTCTCCCGGGTCAGCTCGTCCCGGCGGGCCCGGGAGGACAGGGCCGGGTCGCTCTCCCACCAGTCGATCCCCATCTCCTTCGCCTTGTCCACCGATGCGACGATGAGCCGCAGCTTCACGGTGAGCAGTTCGATGTCGAGCAGGTTGATCCGGATGTCGCCGGCGATGACGACACCCTTGTCCAGCACGCGTTCCAGGATGTCGGCGAGGTTCGCGCCCGAACTGTGGCCGTACGGGTCGGGGAAGCCGCCCGACCTGGGGGCGGGGGTCGTCATCGACGGCTCCCGCGCTCGGCGTACTCGGGTTCTTCCTCCTCATCGCCCTCGTACTCGTCGTCCCCGGGCTCCTCGTCCTCGTACTCGGCCTCGTCCTCGTATTCCTCCGGCTCCTCGTCCTCCTCCGGCTCCTCGGCCTCGCCCTCGTTCGGGCCCTCCTCCTCGTCCTCGTACTCCCCGGACTCCTCCGGCTCCTCGGCCCGGTCCTCCGGCTCCCCGGATTCCCGGTCCTCGGCCTCCTCCGGTTCCCCTTCCCCGGACTCCTCGGACTCCTCCTCCGCGACCGCGTCCTCGTGGCTGCGGACGACCTCGCCGTCGCGTATCTCGCCGCGCCAGCCGTCCTCCGCCTCCGCCCTGAGGGTGATGAAGCGGGCGAAGTGCTTCAGGTCCAGCCTGGCCCGGCGGCCCTGGGCGCGCCAGAGGTTGCCGGTCTTCTCGAAGAGGCCGGTCGGGTAGTACTCCATGACCAGCAGGATTCTGGTCAGGTCGTCGCCGAGGGCGTGGAAGGTGACGACGCCCTTGGTGGTGCCCTTGGCGCCTTCCGACGTCCACTGGATGCGCTGGTCGGGGACCTGCTCGGTGGTGCGGGCCTTCCAGCTACGGCTGGACAGGAAGATCTTCGCCTGCCAGTCGGTCTCGGTGTCGCCCGCGCGGGAGACGCTCTTGACGCCCTTGGCGAAGGTGGAGAACTCCTGGAACTGGGTCCACTGGTCGTAGGCGGTGCGCAGCGGCACGCCGACGTCGATGGACTCCATGATGACGGTGGGCTTGTTGCCGCCGCGGCCCTTGCCCTTCTTGCCGCCGAGGTTCTTGACGGCGTCCTTGACGTTGTCCTTGACACGGGAGGTGCCCAGCTCCAACGCGGTGCGCAGCGGGCCCTTGCCCTCGGCGAGCTTGCGGCCGCCCTCCAGCGCGAGGCTCGCGAAGCCGGGGCTGTTGCCCTCCGCGATGTCGTTCAGCTTGCCGGTGGTCTCGCCGAGCTTGCGGCCCAGGCCGGTCAGCAGCCGCTGGGCCTGGGCGGACAGGTACTCCTGCGCCTCCGCCTTCAGCCGGTCGGCGGCCTCGCTGTGGCCGAGGTCGGTGAGGGGGTTGGCGTCCTTCGCGGCGCCGTTGGCCCGCCCCGCGGCCGAGGCCGCGGATCCCAGGGTGTCGGTCATCGTTCCTCGCCGCCCTTCGCGGAACCGCCGCCGCGGGAGCCGGCCGGCTTCTTCGCGGCCGTCTGACGCTGCGCGCCGGTCTTCTTGCCCGCCGTCTTCTTCTTCGCGGGCCCCGTCTTCTCCGCGGAGCCCGTGCGCCGCGCCGCGGCCTTCTTGGCCGCGGGCTTCCGGTCGCGCGACTCCCCGGTCGACTCGCCACCGCCACCGCGCGGCTCGTCGTCGCGCTCGGTGTCACGGTCGGTATCCCGGTCGGAGTCGCGGTCGTCGTCCCGGGCCCCGCGGTCCTCGCGGTCCCGGTCCTCGTCGTCCACCTCCTCCTCGGACCCGCCCGCGGCCGCTCCGGAGAGTCCGCCGCGCACCTGGGCCGTACGGTCGTGGAGGCGGTCGGCGAGGCTGCTCATCTGCCGTTCCACCATGGCCCCGGAGGCCGCCTTGCCGACGCCCCGCAGATCCTGGCGGAGCTGGTCGCCGATCTCCTTGAACTGCGGGTTGTCGCCCAGCTGCCGGCGTGCCAGGTCGGCGAGGGCGCCCGGGCCGAGGTTGAGCTTCTTGCCCGCCACGAGCGAGCCGACCGCGACCGCCATCTTCAGTTTCCTGGTGCGTCCCAGGAAGTATCCGGCCCCTACGGCGAGGCCCAGTGCCGTTCGGTTCATCGTCCCGTTCCGTTGCCTGTGGTGTCGCCGGGGCCGTGGGTGGCCTCCAGCCGGTCGAGCAGTTCGTCCTCGCGCCGGTCGAACTCCTCCTCGGTGATCTCGCCCGCCGTCAACCGCTCTTCGAGGCGGGCGAGTTCGGCCCGTACGGTGGCGGGGTCGTAGTAGATCCGCTCCGCCTCACGGAGCACCTGGTTGATCGCCCAACCGCTGCCGCGCACCGGCGCGAAGGGCAGCAGCAGCACCTCTTTGATCAGTCCCACGGGGTCCTCCTTCCGATGTCCGTCCGGACCGCTCGGGCCGTCCCGCCGCCCCTAGGGGGCCGGAGCGGTGGTGTCCGCCGGCTGGGCGGGGCCCGGTTCGACGAAGCTGTACGGCGGCAACGGACCGTTGACGCGCAGTTCCAGGTGGGGACGGCCGTCGCGGACCCGTTCGACGGCGGCCAGGAAGTCCTCGGCGGTGTCCCGGGCGACCAGGAACGAGTCGTTGAGCAGCCAGCCGGTGGACTGGGGCCCGGCGCTGACCGCCGCGGCGGTCGGCTCCAGGACGCCGCGCACATCGGCGGCGTCCTGGGCCTCCCGGGACTTGACGGCGTTGGCGACCATCTCGCCGAGGCGCAGCTTGTCGTCGTAACTGCCGCCGCCCGCCTTCCGGTTGGCGTCCGCGAGGGCGCGCAGTTCCGGCTGTTCGGCCATCACCAGGTGCAGGACCGCCTCCTCCACGTGGTTGGCCTTGACGTTGTACTCGACCTTGCCCTCCAGGGCGGCGAGCCGCTCCCGGTAGTGGTCGGCGCGTTCACCGAGGACCTGGACGACGGAGTCGTCGTCGGTGGCCACGTTGCCGAACCGCATGGGCAGCACGCAGCCGGCCGCGCCCGCCTCGGCGAGCACGTTCTGGTGGGCGAGCAGGTCCCGGCGCTTGGGGCGCAGGCCCTCGGGGGCGTCGCTGACCAGGGCGGCCAGCTCGCCTTCGACCAGGACCCGCACGGGCCGGGCCGGATCGCCCACGCCGGTCATCCCCTCGGGAAGCGCCGGGTGCGAACGGGCGGTGATCCCGTAGACGTACGTGCTCACTCCTGCTCCTCCTTGCGGCGGGCCGGGGCCTTACGGGCTCGGGGCCGTTCCTCGCCCTCCTCGCGGGCCTGCTTGAACGCGTCGGATATGGTCTCGGCGGCCCCGGAGAGGGCCCCCTTGGACTTGCCGCGCGCGCCGGACTCGGTGACCTGGCCGACCACGTCGGGCAGGCCCGGGCTCTTGCTGGGTCCGGATTCGAGATCGAGGCGGTTGCAGGCCTCCGCGAAGCGCAGATAGGTGTCGACGCTCGCCACGACGACCCTGACGTCGATCTTCAGGATCTCGATGCCGACCAGGGAGACGCGCACGAAGGCGTCGATCACCAGGCCGCGGTCGAGAACCAGCTCCAGTACGTCGTAGAGGCCGCTGGTGCCTCCGCCGCCGCTCTGCTGTGCCGGGACAACGGTCATGCCCGCCGTTCCTCCTCCTGGATAGCTCTGGGTAGCTCGTGGGCGGTGGGTCGGGTCGCCGGGCCGGGGGCTAGCGTCCGCCGGGCCGCGGGTCGGCTCTGCCGCGCTCGTAGCGGCGGACCCGCCGGTAGCCGGTGAGCTGTCCGTTCCGGTCGACATCGACCTGGTAGCCGCCCATCAGGCTCATGGTGTCGGGCACCCGGGCCAGCTCCAGCACCTCGACCTCCAGCGACCAGCCGTCCTCGGTCTGCTCGAAGGAGGACACCGACTCGGGCACGAGCCCGGTCAGCTCGGCGAGCTGACCGCGCGCCTGTCGCAGTACCTCCATGGGGGCCGGCCGCCGGTCGTCGGGCTCCTGTCCGCCGGACCCGGCGCCCTCGCGTTCCTTTTCCGGTTCTCGCCGAGCGTTCCGCTCGGTTTCCTGTTCGGCGTTCCGCTCGGTTTCCTGTCCGGCGTCCCGCCCGGTTTCCTCTTCGGCTTCCTGCTCGGTTTCCTGTTCCGCTTCTCGTTCGGCTCGTCGCCGGGGTTCTTGTCGACTCTGTGGACGTGATGTGCGATGTGTGTTCGACATGGCCACCTCTTGATGCGGGTGGCCGCTCATCCCGTGGCCAAACCTTCACGCTTCCTCCGTCGTCCCTCCGGGCCGTTTTCAGGCGCGCAGGTCCGCGAGGCGCCGCCGGGCGGGCCCGAGAGCGCGGCCCCGGGCCGGCAGGTCCGCCCACGGGTCGGTGCGGGCCTGTGCCAGGGCGTCGGCGATGGTCCAGCGGCGGGCGTCGAGCCCCGGGTCGTCCAGCTGCGCCCAGGCGAGGGGCACGGCGACGGGGGCGCCGGGGCGGGCCCGGACCGTGTAGGGGGCGACCGCGGTCTGCGCGTAGGCGTTGCGCTGGACGTCGAGGTAGAGGCGGCCGCCGCGGTCGTCCTTGCGGACGGCGGTGGTGAGCCGGTCCGGGTGGCGTGCGGCGGCGAGTTCGGCGACGTCGTGGGCGAACTGCCGTACCTCGTCGAAGCCTTCGCGGCCGTCGAGCGGGACGACGAGGTGCAGCCCGCGGGAGCCGGTGGTCATCGGGGCTGTGGGCAGGGCGAGTTCGTCCAGCAGCCCGTGCAGCAGGGCGGCGGCCTCGCGGACCGGGGCGAAGTCGTCGTCGGGCGGGTCGAGGTCGAACACCAGCCGGTCGGGGTGGTCGGGGCCGGCGGCGCGGTCGGTGCGGGACAGCCAGCGGTGCTGGGTGACGCATGCCTGGTCGGCGAGGAAGAGGAGGGTCGCGGTGTCGTCGCACACGACGTGCGTGACGGTGCCGCCCTCCTTGGCGACCTCGGCGCGGGTGATCCACCCCGGGTAGTGCTCCGGGGTGTTCTTCTGCATGAACCGGGGGCCGTCGACGCCGTCCGGGTGGCGCTCCAGCATCAGCGGGCGGCCCCTCAGGTGCGGCAGCAGATAGGGGGCGACGGAGTGGTAGTAGTCGGCGAGGTCGCCCTTGGTGTACTCCTTCGCGCCCTCGCGGCCGGGGAAGAGGACCTTCTCCGGCCGCTGGATCCGTACGGTGCGCCGGCCCGCCCGTATCGGCCGTGCCTCGCCCTCGCTCACCGCACCACCGCCTCCTCCACCAGCAGTTTCGCCGCGGCGGTGATGCCGATGGCGTCGATGCCCGCGGCGTGCAGCTGCTCGTCCGGGGCGGCGGAGCCGGGCATCGTGCGCACCGCGAGCCGGACGAGGCGGGGCATGGGCCGGCCGTCGGCGAAGGCCTCCGCGACCGCGTCCCCGAGGCCGCCCTCGGGGTGGTGGTCCTCGACGGTGAGCAGGCAGCCGGTGTCCTCGGCGGCCCGGCGCAGCGTCCCGGCGTCCGCGGGCTTGACCGAGTACAGGTCGATCACCCGGACCGCGATGCCGTCCTCGGCGAGCCGGTCGGCCGCCGCCAGTGCCTCGGGCACGGTGACCCCGGCGGCGACGATCGTCAGCCGGTCCTCCTCGGAGGAGCGCAGCGTCTTGCTGCCGCCCACCGGGAACTCCTCGTCGGGGTCGTAGAGCACCGGGGTCTTGCCCCTGGAGGTGCGCAGGTAGCGGATGCCGTCGAGCCCGGCCATGGTGGCGACGAGCCGTGCGGTCTGGTTGGCGTCGCACGGGTAGAGCACCGTGGAGCCGTACACGGAGCGGAACAGGGCGAGGTCCTCCAGGCCCATCTGGGAGGGCCCGTCCTGCCCGATGGCGGCCCCGGCGTGCGAGCCGACCAAGTTGATCCCGGAGCCGCTGATGGACGCCATGCGCACGAAGTCGTGGGCACGGGTGAGGAACGCGGCGAACGTCGCGGCGAACGGCACCCAGCCGCGGGCCGCCATCCCCACGGCGGTGGCGACGAGTTGCTGTTCGGCGATGTAGCACTCGAAGAAGCGCTCGGGGTGCGCCTTGGCGAACTCCTCGGTGCGGGTGGAGTCGCCGACCTCGCCGTCCAGGGCGACGACGTCGCCGCGCGCGTCGCCGAGCGCGGCGAGGGCGGCGCCGAAGGCGTCCCGGGTGGCGGCCTCGTCGCCCTTGTCGTAGCGCGGCAGCCGGAGCACGTCGGTGGTGCGGTCGCGCAGCACGGCGGCGGCCGGCGGCTCGCCCACGCGGACGCGCAGCTCGCGGGGGCCGCCGAGTTCGGCGATCGCCTCGTCGGCGTCGGGCAGCGGCTTGCCGTGGTGGCCTTCGTGGTCCTCCACGGCGGCCACGCCCTTGCCCTTGAGGGTGCGGGCGAGGATCACCACGGGCTGCCCGGTGGTGGACAGCGCCTCCCCGTACGCCCGGTCGATGGCGTCCACGTCATGGCCGTCGATCTCGATGGTGTGCCAGCCGAAGGCCTGGAAGCGGCGGGCGTAGGCGTCCAGGTCGTGGCCGTGCCGGGTGGGGCCGCGCTGCCCGAGCCGGTTGACGTCCACGATCACCTTCAGGTTGTCCAGGTTCTCGAACCCCGCATGCTCGGCGGCCTCCCACACCGAGCCCTCCGCCAGCTCGCTGTCCCCGCACAGCACCCACACCCGGTAGCCGGCGCGGTCCAGGCGCAGCCCGGCCAGCGCGATGCCGACCCCTACGGGCAGCCCCTGGCCGAGGGAGCCGGTGGCCGTCTCCACCCAGGGCAGCCTGCGGGGCGTCGGGTGTCCTTCGAGGCGGCTGCCGAGCTTGCGGAAGGTGACCAGCTCACCGTCCTCGACGGCGCCGGCCGCCTTGTACGCGGAGTACAGCAGCGGCGAGGCATGGCCCTTGGACAGCACGAAGCGGTCGTTCGCGGGGTGCTCCGGGCGCTCGAAGTCGTAGCACAGGTGGTTCGCGAGCAGCACGGCCATCAGGTCGGCGGCGGACATCGAGGACGTGGGATGCCCGGATCCCGCCGCCGCGGCGGCCCGTACGCTGTCGACGCGCAACTGCTGTCCGAGTTCGGCGAGTTCGGCGGTGTCCATGGCTCTCCTTGGGCGAGATTCGTGGGGCCTTCGTCCGGTTCCGGGCCGGCCGTTCCAGGGCCCGGGGCCCGGTGGACGGCGAGGCCGGCGTCGACGGTCGCCGTGCGCGGCCGGCTCCCGGTGACGCCTTCGGCGGTGGGCTCGTGCGAGGTGTTCCGCGTATCCGGGGCCGGACCAACCAAACGCCGGTGCGGCCACCCGGGCGGAGCACACGGACACCCGTGCCGGGCCGCCGCCGCCCGGCGGGACCGACCGCGTTTCGCACCGGGACCGCCGGTTACCCGGCCCGCGGAGGTACCTCTATGCCCGAATACGGTTGTTTTCTGGCGAGCGAGGAGCACGGTCCGGCCGCCCTCGTGGAGCAGGCGCGGATGGCCGAGCAGGCCGGTTTCCAGGCGCTGTGGATCTCCGATCACTTCCACCCGTGGAACGACGCGCAGGGGCAGAGCCCCTTCGTGTGGTCGGTGATCGGCGCGCTGTCGGAGGCGGTGTCGCTGCCCGTCGAGACCGCCGTGACCTGCCCGACCGTGCGGATGCACCCCGCGGTGACGGCGCACGCGGCGGCGACCTGCGCGGTGCAGACCGAGGGCCGCTTCCGGCTGGGCCTCGGCACCGGAGAGGCGCTGAACGAGCACATCCTCGGCGACCGCTGGCCCCCGGTGCGCGTGCGCCTGGAGATGCTGGAGGAGGCGGTGCATGTGATGCGCCGGCTGTTCACCGGCGAGGAGGTCAGCCACCACGGCACGCACTACACCGTGGAGAACGCCCGCCTCTACACCGTCCCCGACGAGCCGGTGCCGATCGACATCTCCGGCTTCGGCCCCAAGGCGATCTCCCTCGCCTCCCGCGTGGGCGACGGCTACATCACCATGATGCCGAAGGAGGAGATGGTCACCTCCTACCTCCCCCATTCTCGGCTTCGCTCGAACGGGGGCACCCCCACGGGCGGCGGCGGGGCCAAGCTCGTCAGCGGCGGCACCAAGGTCTGCTACGGCGCCGACCGCGAGGAGTGCGTCCGGACCGTGCACCGGCTCTGGTACAACGAGCTGCTGCCCGGCGAGATGGGTCAGGTGCTGCCCTCACCACGGCACTTCGAGCAGCTGCACGAGCTGGTCACGGAGGACATGGTCCGGCAGAACGTGGTCTGCGGTGACGACCCGGACGAACACGCCGCCGCCCTGCGGGCGTTCGCCGACGCCGGGTTCGACCGCGTGTACGTCAACCAGATCGGCCCCGACCAGCGGGGCTTCTTCGACTTCTACCGGACCAAGGTGCTGCCCCGGCTGACCGGCCACTGACGCCGGACAACGGACCGACGGCCCGCCCCGTGGACGGGGCGGGCCGTCCTCGCCGGTCACCGGCCCGGTTCGTCCATGTCGGCGGGGGTCCGCGGCGGGTCCTTCGGCACCGGCGGGTACGGCATGCCGAGACCGCCCGGCGGGGCGACCGGCGGGGCGCCGCCGACCACCCGGTGCGGCGGGTGCGGTCCGCGCCCGGCGCGGGCACCGGCCCGCAGCGCGTACGCCACCGCGGCCATCAGCGCCCCGGTGATCAGCGCGGCCGCCCAGCCGGGCAGCCCGATCGCCAGGGCCAGGCCGACGGCGAGGACGACCGCGCCGCCCGCGTACAGGGCGGCGGCGCCCGACGCCCCGTAGAGCACGGCGGTACGGCGCTGCTTGCGGGTCTGCTCGCGCAGCTCCTCCCGTACCGTCACACGGGCCACCTGAGCCAGCTCCTCGACCAGCTCCTTGTCGAGATGTTCCAGATGATCCAAGGGTTGCGAACGGTTCATGGACCGCGGGTACCCGGCGCGCACCCCGGGTAACTCCGGGGGACCTGCGCGGCGGCCCCCGTCCCAACTAGGCTCGTCCGCATGGAGATTATGGGCGCCTCGCTGCGTATCTGCGTTGCCGACATCGAGACCGCGATCCCCTTCTACGAGCGGCTGGCCGGTGGCACGGCGCTGCGTTTCGAACGCGGCGGGGTCCAGGTCGCCGCGATCGGCTCCTTCCTGCTGATGAGCGGCCCGGAGGCGGAGCTGGAGATCCTGCGCAAGGTCACCGCGACCATCGCCGTCAAGGACGTGGACGAGGCGCACGAGCTGCTCACCAGCCTCGGCGCCCGCATCCTGGTGGAGCCGGTGCCGACGCCGGCGGGCCGCAATCTGCTCGCGATGCACCCGGACGGGTCGATCTTCGAGTACGTGGACCAGCGCGGCTGAGGGCTCAGGCCGGGTCCGGCCGCATCCTGAAGTCGTAGTGGACGGGCAGGGGTTCGTCGGTGAGCCGGACCCACACCCGGTCGAGCGCGCGGGAGCCCTCCCTGAGGTCGGCGATCTCGAACCCCGCGTCGAACACGGCCCGCGCCTCGGCCCGTCGGCCCTCCGCGAGCAGCAACTCCGCCTCCAGCAGCCGGAACCGGCCGCGGCCCCGGACGCTCGGCGGCAGTTGTCCCCACAGGGCGCGGGCGTCCGCCGTCCGCCGGACCCGCAGCAGCGCTTCGAGGGCCTCGCGGCCGAGGGCCGCCCACGCGGCGGTCCGGTCGCCGTCGTCGGGGCGGACCACGCGGCACAGGTCGGCGAAGGCGTCGGCATACCGGTCGGCGGCCCTCTCGTGGTGGCCGTCGTCCTCGTCGGCGACGGCCAGACAGCGCAGCAGCGGCCAGCGCGCGGGCGCGAGCGGCAGGGCCCGCTCCCAGCTGCGGACGGCCTGGGCCCGGTCACCCGCGTGCCACTGGGCGATGCCGAGGTGGTACTCGGCGTGCGGTGTGGCGGGCGCGGTCTCCAGCAGGTCCCGCCAGTGCCGGGCGACCGGCGTCTCACCGGGCGGCTCCGCGCCGCGCGGGGCGGGCAGGCCGCCGGTGCGCAGCAACTCCCGCCAGGGTTCCTGGGCTTCGCCGAGGGTGGACTCGGAAAACGGCGTGCCGGGCAGCTTCCAGCCGGCGCGCAGCACTTCGAGCGCGCCCCAGCCGGAGCCGGTGGCGAGGATCTCGCCGGGCTCGGCGTCGGCGTACGGCCGCCACGCCGTGTACGCCTCCTCGACGCGGGCGCGGGGCAGGGCCGACTCCAGCCGGTCCGCCGCCCCCTGGACGGCCCCGGACCACTCCCCCGCCGGCGGCGCGTCGAGCGGTCCGTACGCCTCCAGCCAGGACACCTCGCTCTCCGCGTCCAGCCGTACGTGCTCCAGCTGGGTGCGGGCGAGGCCCGCCTGGATCTCGCAGTAGCCGCCGGTGCCGGGCTCGGTGAGCCACTGCTGCCAGCGGCGGCCGCCCCTTTCGTGGCCCCAGACGAACAGCTTGCGCCCGCGCAGCACGTCGGTGGAGGTCTGCGCCAGCCCGTGCCCGTCCGCGTCCAGCGCGGCGATCCAGCGACGCCGGCCGTCGGGCACGTCGTAGAAGTAGTCGGCGGCGTGAGGGCTGTTGAGCGGGTACGTGCGGTCGACGCCGTCGTACGACGGGACGGGCACCCGGCGCAGCCGCTGCTCGTAACCGAACTGCCAGGCCTCCTCGGCGGGGGCGAGGACCCGGACCTCCTCGGGCACGGCGATGTTGGACCACCAGTACACGGGCACCGGGTGCTCGTGCGGGTTGCGGACGCGGACGCCGGCGTACAGGAAGTCGGAGCCGTCCGGCAGCCACAGGTCGACCTGGAAGGGCAGGTCGCGCAGCCGCTCCCACTCCCACAGGCGCAGCATCTCGCCGCCGTCGGGGGCGGGGACGCGCGCGGCGTGCAGGGGTGCGCAGGAGAGGGTGGTGTGGCCGGTGGTGCCGATGTTCCACTCGATGCCGCCGGAGTACCACGCGCCGTTGAGGGCGAAGTCGGCGGGCTGGAACACCGGGTTGCGGTACAGGAGTTCGCGTCCGGTCGAGAGCCGGACCAGGGAGGCGACACGGCCGCCGAGGCCGGGCAGGACGGTGGCGCGCAGCCGGTCGTTCTCGATCACCAGGGCGTCGAGGGAACGGGGTTCGCGGGTCCTGCCGTAGCCGTCGCGGACGCGGACCGGCAGCAGACCGGCCGGCGGCGCGTAGCCGAGCTGGCGCGCCATGTCCGGCGGCAGGCCCTCCAGGTCGCGGTCGTCGACGCGGTGGACCTCGTCGAGCGGACGCAGCGGGGGCAGGGGGTTGTCCGGGCCCAGCTCGGCGGCGGGCAGGGTCAGTACCTCACGTCGGATCCTCGTCACGACGACCATGGAACCCGGCGCGCGGTGTCCCGGCCAGGGGAGCCGCCGGTCAGGATTGCGCAAAGGCGGCGCCCGGTCAGCCGCGCATCTCCGCGGTGAGCGCCCAGCGTTCGTGGTCCCGCCAGTCCCCGTCGATGTAGATCATCTTCGGCGAGAAGCCCTCCAGGCGGAACCCGGCGCCCCGGGCGAGCGCGATCGAGGCGGTGTTCTCCGGCTGGGCGTTGATCTCCAGCCGGTGCAGACCGAGCGGCCCGAAGGCGTATCCGATCACCAGGTCGAGGCCCTCGCGCATCAGGCCACGCCCGGCGGCGTGCGCGAACGCGCCGTAACCGAGGGCGCCGCACTGGAAGCCGCCCCGCACGATGTTGTTGATGTTGATGAACCCGGCGATGCCGCCGCCGTCCAGCTCGCACACCAGGAAGCCGGCCTTCGCCGGGTCCTCGATCAGCCGCCCGGCGTAGTCGGCGTACACGTCCTCGGCGTCCGGCGGGAACAGCCAGGGCCGGTGCAGGTCCTTGCTCTCGCGGGCGCGCGCGGTGAATTCGGGACCGTCCTCAAGCGCGAAGGGGCGGATGCCCACGCGGGAGCCTTCGGCGAGGTAACGGGAGACGGTGTGCGGCATCCGGTCAGCTTACGCGCCCCGCGCGCCGGACAAGATCAGCTCAGCGCGGGTTCCTCCAGCGTCAGCGTGCCCGCGTCCGCGTCCAGCTCCGCCGGGACCCCGAAGGGAACCGTCAGCGCGTCCGCGCAGTGCCCGAACCCCATCTCCTCCAGGACGGGCACCCCGAGCCCGCCGAGCCGGTCCGCGAGCACCGCGCGTACCTCCTCGTACGGGCCGCAGCGCTCCCAGGAGCCGAGCCCGATCCCGGCGACCCCGTCGAGCCAGCCGGAGCGCAGCAACTGGGTGAGCAACCGGTCGATGCGGTACGGCAGTTCGGTCACGTCCTCGATCATGAGCAGCCCGCCGCGGGCACCGGTGCGGGCGAGCGGGGTGCCGAGGTCGGCGGCGAGCCCGCCGAGATAGCCGCCGAGGGTCACCCCACGGGCCCGGCCGGGCACCAGCGCCGTTCCGGCCGTGGTGAGCGTCCGTACCGTCTCGGGCGCGAACAGCGTGGCCTTCAGGTGCTCCTGGGCCCGCGCGCTCTTGATGAAGTCGACCCCGGCGGCGACCGGCCCGTACAGGGTGACCAGGCCCAGCCGGGTGGCGAACGCCTGGTGCAGGTGGGTGGCGTCGCTGAACCCGACGAAGACCTTCGGCCCGGCCCCGCGCAGCGCGTCCCAGTCGACCAGGTCGGCCATGCGCTGGGCGCCGTAGCCGCCGCGGGCGCACAGCACCGCGGCCACCGACGGGTCGCACCAGGCGCGCTCCAGGTCGGCGGCCCGGTCGGCGTCGCTGCCCGCCAGGTAGCCCAACTCGCCGTGCCGGTCAAGGACATGGGGCATGACGACGGGATCGAGGTCCCAGCCGCGCAGCACGTCGAGGCCGGCCTGGACGCGTTCCTCGGGCACGGGTCCGCTGGTGGCGACGACGGCCACGCGGGCGCCGGGAGCCAGCCGCGGCGGGCGGACGAGCGGATTCACCGGTGCAGCTCCAGGCGGGGGACATCGGGCACGTCCAGCTTGAACACCTGGGCGTACAGGGACAGTTCGGCCTCCAGGGCGCGGATCATGGTGTCCGCCCTGCGGAACCCGTGGCCCTCCCCCTCGAAGGTGAGGTAGGCGTGCGGGACGCCCTTGCCCTGGACGCAGGCGAGGAACTCCTCGCACTGGACGGGCGGGCAGATGACGTCGTCCAGGCCCTGGAGCATCAGGAACGGCACGGTGAGCCGGTCGGTGTGGCTCGCCGGGGAGCGCTCGGTGTAGCGGGTCGGCACCTCGGTGAAGGGGCCGATCAGGTACTCCATGTAGCGCGACTCGAAGTCGTGGGTGCCGCCGGAGGCCCAGCTCGTCAGGTCCAGGACCGGGTAGATGATGGTGCCGCAGGCGTAGACGTTCGTGCCGGTGAGGGAGGCCGCGGTGGTCCAGCCGCCCGCGCTGCCGCCCCGGATCGCGAGCCGCCCGGGATCCGCGGTGCCCTCCTCGGCGAGGGCGCGGGCGACGGCCGCGCAGTCCTCGACGTCGACCACGCCCCACTGCTCGCGCAGCCGCTCGCGGTAGGCGCGGCCGTACCCGGTGGAGCCGCCGTAGTTGACCTCGGCGACGCCGATGCCCCGCGAGGTGAAGTAGGCGATCTCCAGGTCGAGGACGAGCGGCACCCTGCTGGTGGGGCCGCCGTGCGCCCAGATGACGTAGGGCGGCAGCTCGCCGTCGGGCGCGCTGTGCCCGGGGTGGTGCGGCGGGAAGACCTGGGCGTGCACCTCGCGGCCGTCGGGTCCGGTGAAGACGCGGAGCTGCGGCTCGGGGTAGTAGGCGGGGTCGACCGGGTCCCGGTGCCGGGCGCCGACGGCGCGGGCGCGGCCGGTGGTGGTGTCCAGCTCGACCACCTCGTACGCGGTGCGCGGGCTGGCGCCGACGGCGGTGACACGGCCGCCGTGCACGGCGAGGCTCGCGGCGAACTCGGTCCACGGTCCGGCGGCGTCGACGATCTCCCCGGACTCCGGATCCAGGATCCCGAGCACCATCGATCCCTTGCCGTGCACGACCGCGATCAGCCCGCTGTCCAGGGGGGCGAACCAGCGCAGGCCCAGTTGCCACAGCGGGCCGCCGAACTCCTCCTCGCGGGTGCACAGCGGGACGCCGTCGCGGTAGAGGTTCCACCAGCCGCCGCGGTCGCTGGAGTACAGGAGTCGGCCGTCCGCCGCCCATTCCACCTGGGCGACGGCCTCGCCCGGTCCCCCGGCGACGGTGTGCGCGCCGCGCAGGGTGCCGTCCTCGCCGATCTCCGCGACCCGCAGCTCGGTGCCCTCCCAGGGCATCCGCGGGTGGTCCCAGGCGAGCCAGGCGGCGCGCCGTCCGTCCGGGGAGATCCGGGGGCCGGTGACGAACCGGTGCCGCTCGCCGGTGAGTTCGCGCACCGCGCCACGGTCCTCGGCGGCCGAGCCGTCCAGCGGTACGGCGGCGAGGACGCGCCGGACGTCGCCGGGGTCGTCGCCGGTGAACTCCTCCAGGACGCACCACACCTCGCCCCGCACGAGGTCGATGTGCGGTTCCGCCCAGCGCAGTCCGCCGCCGACCGGGGAGAGCGGGGTGAGCGGACGGGGTTCGCCGCCGGGCTCGTAGCGGTAGAGCCGCTGGTCTGCGAAGTGGGCGAACACCACGAGGGGCGCGCCGGTGCGGGCCGCGGCGGTCCAGGGCCGGCCGCCGTACTCGATGACCCGGGTGCGCACGTTCCACGGCGCGGGCAGCAGCGACTCCTCGGTGCCGTCGGCGCGGCGCCGTATCAGCGCGCGGCGGCCGCCCTCGCCGGGGCGGGGTTCGGTCCACCAGGTCTCGTCACCGACGAAGTCCACCCAGTCGGGGCGGCCGTCGTGGGAGGCGGCGAGTGCCGCGTCGATGGGTGACGGCCAGGTGCCGTAGGGCGTCTTGAGCATGTTGTCCTCCCCCATGTCGTCTAGGCCGTGCGCAGGAAGCGGTCGAGGACACGGACGCCGAAGTGCAGTGCCTCGACGGGCACGCGTTCATCCACGCCGTGGAACAGCGCCTGGTAGTCAAGGCCTTCGGGCAGTTTCAGCGGCGCGAAGCCGTAGCCGGTGATGCCGAGCCGGGAGAACTGCTTGGCGTCGGTGCCACCCGACATGCAGTACGGCACGACGTGTCCCTCGGGCGCGAACTCCCGCACGGCGGCGCGCATCCGGTCGAAGAGCGGTGCGTCCACCGGTGCTTCGAGGGCGACCTCGCGGTGGGCGAACTCCCAGTCGACGTCCGGGCCGGTGAGCCGGTCGAGGGCGGTGGTGAACTCGTCCTCACCGCCCGGGAGATAGCGTCCGTCCACATAGGCGACGGCCTCGCCCGGGACCACGTTCAGCTTGTAACCGGCCTCCAGCATCGTCGGGTTGGCGCTGTTGCGGACGGTCGCCTCGACCAGCTTGCCGGCCGGGCCCAGCTTCTCCAGCAGCCGGTCGACGTCGCGGAAGTCGGGGTCGATGCCGTACAGCGCGGCGAGTTCGCCGAGTGCGGCGCGCACGGTCGGGGTGAGCCGCAGCGGCCACTCGTACTCGCCGATACGGGTGACGGCGGCGGCGAGCCGGGTCACCGCGTTCTCCTTGTTCACCTTGGAGCCGTGCCCGGCGCGGCCGCGCGCGGTGAGCTTGAGCCAGCCGGTGCCGCGTTCCCCGGCCGCGACGGGGTAGATCTGCCGCCCGGCGCCGTCGTGGAAGGTGAAGGCGCCGGACTCGCTGATGCCCTCGGTGCAGCCCTCGAACAACTCGGCGTGCCGGTCCGCGAGGAAGCCGGAGCCGTCCTCGGCGCTGGCCTCCTCGTCGGCGGTGAACGCGATGACCAGGTCGCGGCGGGGCCGGACGCCCTCGCGGGCCCAGGAGCGGACGACCGCGAGGATCATCGCGTCCATGTTCTTCATGTCGACGGCGCCCCGCCCCCACACCACGCCGTCCCGGATCTCTCCGGAGAACGGGTGGACGCTCCAGTCGGCGGCCTCGGCGGGCACCACGTCGAGATGGCCGTGGACCAGCAGGGCTTCGGCCCCCGGGTCGGTGCCCTCGATCCGGGCGACCACGTTGGTGCGGCCCGGGGTGCGCTCCAGCAGCAGCGGTTCCAGGCCCGCGCCGGCCAGCCGCTCGGCCGCGTACTCGGCGGCGGGCCGCTCCCGGCAGTCGCCGCCGCCCCGGTTGGTGGTGTCGATCCGGATCAGCCCCGAGGTGAACTCCACGACCTCGTCCAGGGCTTGCGGGTCAGCCATACTGCTCCTCCACGGCGGCGGAGACGATCGTGGTGACCGCCTTGAACGTGCGGATGCCCTCGTACATGGTGGCGCTGGTGTACGCCACCTTCCGTTCGCCGACGCGCGCGACGCCCGGCACCACGGTCGCGGCCATCGCCAGGTGCTCGGCGTCGAACTCCACGGCGACGGTGAACGGCCCGGCCTCCACGGGCGCGTGGCGTACGGCGAGCCGCGCGGCCTCCTTGGCGGCGGCGCGGATGTCGGCGGCGGTACGGGCCGGGGTGCGGCAGACGGCCGCGTACCGGGACACATGGTCCTTGACGGCGACCTTCAGCGCCTCGGGCGCGTAGCCCAGCGCGTCCTCGCAGGCCACGTCGTCCCCCGTGACGAGGACGACGGGGACGCCGTACTCGGCGACGACCTGCGCGTTGAGCAGGCCCTCGCTGGCGCGTACGTCGTTGACCCAGACGCCGGTGATCTGGTTGGCGAGGTAGGTGTGGGCGAGCACCCCCTCCATGCCCGCGCCCGCGTGGTAGCCGATGAAGGCGATCCCGTCGACGTCGCCGTGCTGGACGCCCTCCACCATGGACAGCGCCTTGTGCCGCCCGGTGAGCATCTCCACCCGCTCGTCCAGCCGTTCGAGCAGCAGGTTGCGCATGGTCCAGTGGGCCTCGTTGACGAGCACCTCGTCGGCCCCGCCGTCGAAGAAGCCCTCCACGGCGGCGTTCACGTCCGAGGTGAACATCCCCCGGCACCGCTCCCACTGCGGCGTCCCCGGCAGCACGTCCGCCGGCCAGGTGACACCCGTGGCCCCCTCCATGTCGGCACTGATGAGGATCTTCATGGTGCGTCACGTTACGCGCTGCGGGGTCCTCCGGCTACAAAGGCCACGAACCTCGCCCCCCGTGGCTTGTCACCGCCGGTCAGGGGGCCGACGGTGACAGACCGCGGGGTGGCGGCGGGGCTACCGCCCCGCGAGAACGAACCAGCGCGCCGGCAGGTCGATGCGGGTGCCGTCGGTGAGGTGTTCGGTCATCGGCAGGACGGTGTCGCCCTCGGCGAGGACGGCCAGGCCGGCCTCCCCGAGCAGGCGCGGGATCTCGTCCTCCTCGGCGTCGGCGGGCTTGAGGTGGTGGTCGAAGACGCGCTGGAGCTTGGGCGGCGGACCGGCGGGCTCGGACGCTGCGTGCCCCAGGACGTCGCGGGAGGCGGGGGTGAGTTCGACGACGAAGGCGCGGCCCGCGCCGCCGATGAGCGTCGCGACGGCGGCGGCGACCGCGGGACGCGCGGCGGGCTCGCTCTGGTGGATGACGGCCCGCATGTACACGTTGCAGTCGCCGAGCCGGTCGTGCAGGGCCTTCACCGCGTCGAGGTCGGTCAGGTCGAGCTGTTCGAACTCGACGGGCGCGTCGCCCGCGGCGCGGCGGGCGTGCGCGACGGCGGCGGGCGAGAGGTCGACGCCGACGACGCGCGCGAACCGGGTGGCCAGGTAGCGGGTCTGGGTGCCGTTGCCGCAGCCCAGGTCGACGATGGTGCGGGCCGGGTCCGCGTGCGGCAGGAGCAGCGCGGTGTGCGGCTCCGCGCCCAGCGAGGGATCCGAGTCCCACATCGCCTCGCCCGGAGCGTCGGAGGTCTTGCTCCAGTAACTCTCCCAGTTGTCACGGTAGTTGTCCGAGACGTTCATGCACTCTCCCACGATCGGTTGCGTGATCGGGATATCGCGCGGACCGGGGCGCGGGCAAGGGCCGGGCGGCCGCCGTCACCGGACGTTCCGGCGCCCCCGCCGGTTCAGCGGCTCCCCTTGACCGGCTGTTCGAACCAGACCGTCTTACGGTGCCCGGTGGCGGTCGCGCCCCATTCGCGGGCGAGCCTGCTGACCACGCGCAGCCCGCGGCCGTACTCGTCGCCGGGCCCGGCGGCGATCATCGCGGGCAGGGTGGGTTCGTCGTCGGTGACCTCGAACAGCAGCGCGTCGGTGCGCACCACGCGCAGCCCGATCCGGTCGCTCTCGGCGTGCCGTACGGCGTTGGTGACGACCTCGCTCACCAGGAGTTCCGCGGTCTCCACCGTCTGCGGCAGCGCCCAGGCGCGGAGCTGGTCGCGGACCAGGCGGCGGGCCCGGCCCACCTCGCGGGGATCGTTGTCGAGCGTCCACTCGGCGACGTGTTCGGCGGGGATGCCGTTGAGCCGGGCCATGAGCAGGGCGACGTCGTCCTTGCGGCCGCCGCGGGTGTTCAGGGCGCGGATGATGGTGTCGCAGGCGTCGTCCATGGAGGCGGCGGGGTGCGCGGCGGACTCGCAGAGCGCGGCGAGGCCCTCGCCGATGTCGGTGCCGCGCACCTCGACCAGGCCGTCGGTGCACAGCACCAGCCGGTCCCCGGGCGCGACCCTGATCCGGGCCGCCTCGAACGGGACGCCGCCGACGCCGATCGGCGCGCCGGTGGGCAGGTCGAGGAGTTCGCTGCTGCCGTCCTCGGCGCGCACCACCACCGGCGGGATGTGTCCGGCGTTGGCGAGGGTGACCTCGCCGCGGATCGGGTCGTAGACCGCGTAAAGACAGGTGGCGAGGTAGTTGTCGCCGAGCCGGCGGGCCAGGTCGTCAAGGTTGCGCAGGAGCTGGGCGGGCGGGGTCTCCAGCGCGGCCATGGTCTGCACGGCGGTGCGCAACTGGCCCATCATCGCGGCCGAGTTGAGGCCGTGACCCATGACGTCGCCGACGACGAGGGCGGTCCGGGAGCCGGGCAGCTTGATGGTGTCGAACCAGTCGCCGCCGATCCGGCCGAGCCGGGTGCCGGGCAGGTAGCGGGTGGCCACGTCGCAGCCGGCCATCCGCGGGGTGACCTGCGGGAGCATGCTGTCCTGGAGGGTGTCGGCGACGTTCTCCTGGTACGTGTACATGCGCGCGTTGTCGAGCACGAGCCCCGCGCGGGCGGCGAGTTCGGCGCCGGTGGTGCGGTCCATGTCGTCGAACTCGGGCCGGTCGGGGCGGCGCATCAGGACCATGAACCCGAGGACGACGTTGCGCGCCTTGAGCGGCACGATCAGCAGGGAGCGGCCGCCGATGAGCGGCCGGAGGTCGCGCTTCTCGAACTCGCCGGAGATGCGCTCGGACAGCTCGTCGGTGACCTTCGGGACGAGGACCGGCTCGCCGGTGACCATACATCGGTAGAACGGGGTGTGTTCGGGGAAGGCGAAGGCCTCGCCGACCGGCACGGTGTCGTCCCAGCGACCCGGTTCGTCGTTGTGCTCGACCCAGACGCGGAACATGACGGTGCTGGCGTCGGGCGGGCCGTCCGGGAAGCCCTCGCCCGCGAGCACGGCCGCGCGCAGATGGGTGCCGGCGAAGTCGGCGAAGCGGGGCACGGCGGCGCTGGTGACCTCGCGGATGGTCTCGCCGAGGTCGAGGGAGGAGCCGATGCGGGAGCTGACCTCGTTGAGGAATTCGAGGCGTTCGCGGACGGCGGCGTATTCGAGGTCCTGCTCGGCGCCGACGGGTACGGCGGTCGCGGCGGGCGTCCGCCGCCGGGCCACGACGCCCTCGACGGCCTCTGCGGCCTCGGCGGGGACCCGGCCAGGGCGGCGGGGCACGCCCCAGTACGGGGTCACCGGGACGCGTTCGAACTGGCTGAACTCCAGGACGGGATAGCCGAGTTCGAGGACCTGGGAGACGATGCGGCCGCTGAGGCCGGGGCCCATGTTGGGCAGGATCTCCGGCAGCCGTCGTTCGAGCTCGTCGAAGGCGGGCAGTTCGGTGTGGCGGGCGAAGCCGGGCGCGATGCGTTCGGCGCTCTCGTCCTCCTGACCGCGCTCCTCGCGCAGCCGGGTGGCGTCGGCGGCGAGCACCAGCAGCCGGGCGGGCCCGGGGCCGACCAACGGGTAGGCCCACCACAGCACATCGAGCCGCTCACGGTCCGTCCCGTGGTCCGCCTCGCGGTCCGCGTGCGGCTCGTCGTCCGCGTGCGGCTCGTCGTCCGTCTCCTGTCGCCGGGGCGCGAAGAGGCGGGCGCGGCCGGAGGTGGCGAAGGAGGTGTGCCCGCCGAGGGAGGCCTCCAGGTCGGCGGCCTCGGGGCCCAGGTCGTCGGCGTCCCAACCGCCGTACGCCGCGCCGCCGTTCGGCCGGCCCTCGTACGTCTCGTAGGCGTCCGGCACGGGGCCGCCCCGCAGGTCGTCGGGGAGGGCGCCGGAGACCGGCAGCAGATCCGCCGCCGGACGGCCGACGGCGTCCTCGCGGGCCACGCCGAACAGACGGCGTGCGCCGCTGCTCCAGTGGGACACCTGGCCGTCGCGGCCCACGACGATCACGGCAAGCGGAATCCGGCCCGCGTCGGTGTCCCCGGCGCCCTGCCCGGGAGTCGTGTCCCGCACGCTGCCACGGTCCATGGCCCAGGCCCCTTCTCCCCGCGGCTGTACGCAAACGATCTGTGCCGCCCGCCACTACGGTACGGGGGCGGCCGGTGGCGATGTGTGGCAATCCGGGAATTGGCTTCACATGATCGCACCGGTCCGCGGCCCGGCACTCCGGCGCGGGCACCGGCTCAGTCCTCGTGGCCCAGCTGGAGGTCCCGTTCCGTGCGGCCACCGCCCGCGACCTGCAGAACCGTGGCGACCGGCGGATAACCCGCGGCGATGACCGTGTACTCGCCGGAGGACAGATCCACGAACCGGAAGGCGCCGTCCGCGCCGGTGACGAGGGTGTCCACGACGTTGCCCGCGGCGTCCAGCAGCGTGACCCGCGCCTCCTCCACGGGCCGTCCCCCGCTCGCCCGGACGACGCCCCGCAGCACGGCGCCGCCCGCGAGCTCGACGTCCTGCCGGGTCTCCCGGGAGGCCTGCACGCTGACCGGAAGGGCGGCGGGGCGGAAGGCGGGGGCGCTGGCGGCGAGGGTGTACTCCCCGGCGACCAGTTCGGTGATGACGTAACCGCCCTCGCGGCCGCTGCGGGTGGTGGCGACGACCTCGCCGTGCACGTTGGTGAGCGTGACGGTGGCGTCCCGTACGGGGCTGCCGTCGGCGGTGAGCACGCTGCCCGCGAGGCGCCCGGCGCCGCCGAGGACGACGTCGAGTTCGACGGGCCGTTCCCCGACGGTGACGGAGACGGCCTGCGGCTGGTGGCCCCCGGCGGCGGCGATCAGGACGTACGACCCGACGCCCGGCGTGCTGAGCGCGTACCGCCCGTCGTCGCCGCTCGCGCCCCGGCCGATCTGCTGCCCGGTGACGTCGATGAGGGTGAGCGCCGCGCGGGGCACCACGGTGCCGTCGGGGTGCTGCACGGTGCCGCACACGGGGATTCCGGCGGCGTGGGGCGAGCGGGGCGGGGCGGGGTGGCCCCCGGCCGGCGGCCCGCTGCGGGCGTGCGGGACGGAGATGTCGACGCTGCCGGGGTCGGATTCGGTGGTGTGGTGGGACACCAGTGGTTTCTCCTTGAGGAAGAAGGCGATGAGGAGGCCGAGGACGAGCACCGGGACCAGGTACAGGAAGATCCGGGGCATGGCGTCGGCGTACGCGCGGATGTAGGCGTCGCGCAGGTCCGGGGGCAGGGCGTGGACGAGCTGCGGGGTGAGGGACTCGGGGTCGGGCAGCCGGGCGCCGGCGCGCGGGGGCAGCTCCCGGCGCAGGGCGTGGGTGAGCCGGTTCGCGAAGAGGGTGCCGAAGACGGCGGCGCCGACACTGCCGCCGATCTGCCGGAAGTAGTTGTTGGCACTGGTGGCGGTGCCGAGGTCGGCGGGGCGCGCCGAGTTCTGCACGGCGAGGACGAGGACCGGCATCACCAGGCCGATCCCCGCGCCGAGCACCGCCATCCAGACGCTGTACGCCAGCCGGGAGGTGTCGGCGTCGAGGCGGGACAGCAGCCACATGCCGACGACGGAGACGGCGCCGCCGAGCACCGGGTAGAGCTTGTAGCGGCCGGTGTGGCTGATGAGCTGTCCGGACAGCAGCGAGGCGACGACGATGCCGGCCGTCATGGGCAGCATCAGCAGCCCGGAGCCGGTCGCGCTGGCCCCGTCGACCATCTGGAGGAAGGTGGGCAGATAGCTGGCGGCGCCGAACAGGGCGATGCCGACGACGAGTCCGACCAGTCCGGTGACGTTGAAGACGGAGTCGCGGAACAGCCGCAGCGGGATGAGGGGTTCGGCGGCGAAGTGCTCGGCGACGAGGAAGAGCGCGGTGGCGGCGAGCGCGCCCGCGCCGAGGCCGAGGATCTGCCGGGACCCCCACGCGTACTCGGTGCCGCCCCAACTGGTCAGCAGGACCAGGCAGGTTGACGCGGCGGCGAGCAGCAGGGTGCCCAGCACGTCGAAGCGGCCGCGGACTTCCGGCCTGGGCAGCCGGAGGACGACGGCGACCACGGCGAACGTGGCCAGTCCGAAGGGGACGTTGACGTAGAAGCACCAGCGCCAGGAGAGGTGGTCGGTGAAGTAGCCGCCCAGCAGGGGCCCGGCGACGGAGGCGACTCCGAAGGCGGCGCCGATCAGGCCCATGTAGCGGCCGCGCTCCCGGGGCGGCACGATGTCGGCGATGATCGCCTGCACACCGATCATGAGGCCGCCCGCGCCGACGCCCTGGAGGGCGCGGAAGGCGATCAGCTGGTCCATGCTCCCCGCGCGTCCGGCGAGCGCGGAACC
Source organism: Streptomyces sp. NPDC048106 (assembly GCF_040706415.1). Classification (NCBI taxonomy): domain Bacteria; kingdom Bacillati; phylum Actinomycetota; class Actinomycetes; order Kitasatosporales; family Streptomycetaceae; genus Streptomyces; species Streptomyces sp. NPDC048106. The sequence continues at coordinate 56,562 of NZ_JBEZND010000037.1, forward strand.
GACGACGAAGACCGCGATGGCGAACAGGAAGACGCCCTTGCGGCCGGCGAGGTCGCCGAGCTTGCCGTACAGCGGCAGGCCGATGGTGGAGGTCAGCAGGTAGGCGGTGATCGCCCAGGACATCCGGTCCAGGCCGTGCAGTTCGCCGACCACCTTGGGCAGGGCGGTGGCGACGATCATCTGGTCGAGGGCGGCCAGCAGCATCGCCAGCATCAGCCCGAGGAAGACCAGCCGCACCCGCCGCGGGCTCAGGGCGGGGCCGGGCGCCGGGGCCCCGGGGCCGGCCGCCGCGGCGTCCGCCGCGGGCGCCTTCCGGGCAGCCGGGAGCGCGAGGGCCTCTTGATCCGCCAGAGTCGTCCCGCCCACGTGCCGCTCCCCTCGTCGCCGTCCTCGCGGCTGTCCTTCGCGCGCATTTCCTCGCGCGACGCGACAACTACGAACAACTGCGGCGAGTTACGGGGTGGTTCCCTGTGGGCGGGACTTCCACCCGAACCGGTGAAGGGATGCAACACCCCTTCACCGTCCGGGGGTTGGGGCTGTTCGCCGTCCGAGTGGCCGGGGTTACTTCTCAACCTCGGTGGCGAGCCGGGCGAGCACGGCGTCGTAGATGCGGCCGAGGCCCTTGGGGGCGAAGGTCCGCTCGAAGAAGCCGCCGATGCCGCCGGCGCCCTTCCAGGTGGTGGTGACGACGACCCGGGCCCTGCCCTCACCGGCGGGGGTGACGCGCCAGGTGGTGACCATGGTGGAGTTGCGGTCCTTCTCGACCAGCTCGCCGTCGGTGGGCTCGCTCACCTCCAGCAGGCAGTCGCGCACCCGCTTGCTGGTGGCCTGGAGCTTCCAGTGGACGAGGGTGCCCTCGCCGTCGCCGCCCTCGCGCACCTCGTACTCGCTGAACTGCTCGGGCAGCAGCTTCCGCCGGGTGCCGCGGTAGTCGGCGAGGGCGTCGAGCACCTTCTCCGCGTCCGCCGTGACGACCCGCTCCGTAGTGGCCTCGACCTGCGCCATTGCGTTCCTCCAGGACCTGATTGCTCGGGGTTGGGAAAAGCCAACCACTCCGGGTCCCGGCCCCCCAAATCGGGGGGTGCGTCGGGGTGTATGCCGGACCCGGCCGGGACGGCTCCCGCGCCCGGGACGGCGCCGGAGAATCACTTCAGCCGTTCCATCCCGGCACGTGGGCCCCGTCTGGCAGAATCGCCAGGTGGCGGCGCTTACGCCGATGACGCGCGGTGAACGGCAATCGGATCCTGCTGTGGAGGGCATGCCGACCATGGATGCGACGAACGCACCCGTCTACTGGGACCCGGCGCACCCGGTGTTGGAGATTCTGCGCGCCCGCCGCGACTCCGGGAGCCTGCCGGGGCAGCGGACCGACGATGCCAAGGTGGCGCTCGCCATCGAGGGCGGCGGTATGCGCGGGGTCATCTCGGCCGCCATGCTGTGCCAGCTCGAGGACTACGGGTTCAAGAACGCCTTCGACGTGGTCTACGGGTGCTCCTCCGGAGGCATCAACGGAGCTTATTTCCTTGCCGGAGAGACCTGGTATCCCCTCTCGATCTACTACGACGACCTGACGACCAAGAAGTTCGTCGACTTCTTCCGCGCCCTGCGCCGGCTCCCCATCCTGGGTCTGGACTACGCCTTCGACCATGTCATGGAGAAGGTCAAGCCGCTCGACTACGAGGCGGTCCTCAAGTCGAAGATCCCCTTGGCGGTCCCCATCACCGACGTCGACGCCCTGGAGACCGTGGTGCTGCGGGACTTCTCCTCGCGCCAGGATCTCAAGGCCGCGCTTCGCGCCTCGGCGTGGCTGCCCATCGCCGTCCCCGGCACCGTCCGGATGCCCGACGGCCGGCGGGCCGTCGACGGCGGAGTGCTCACGGCCCTGCCGTTCAGGCTCGCGGTCAAGGACGACTGCACCCATGTCCTCTCCCTGAGCACCCGGCCGATGCGGGAGAACAAGAACAACGGCCTCTCCCTGCTGCACCGCTACACCTATCTGCACCTTGAGCGCATGCGCCGCGGCCTCGGCCGGGACTATCTGGCCGCCATCCGGGAGAAACACCACGACCAGGACTGGCTGCACCGGATGCGGACCGCTCCCGCCGAGGGCGCTCCGTACGTCCTGGATCTGGCCCCGTTGCCCTGGATGACGGAACTCAAGCGGCACGAACTGGACCAGTTCCTGCTCCTCAAGAACGCGCGCATGGCCTACGAGATCGCCTACTGCGCCACCGAGGGACGGCCTGCTGGGCTCATCCGACCGGAGAACTTCCGTGCCATGCCGAGACTGACGATGGTGGACACTGCCGATGGAGCGCCAGAGCTCGACGCTGGACATGCTGGTCGCGGCGTTACGCGACTTGACGGGGTATAGCGATCAGCAGGTGTCGCACGTGGGCAGGCTGCTGAGCCTGACCACTCCCCCCGGGCAGCCGGAGATCGCCCGGCACCGCGCCCGGCGCCTTGAGGTGTGGCGGCGGATGCTCCAGGACATTCCGCTGGACGAGCGGTCCTTCGACGGACGGTTCGGGCTGAACAGCAGAACGGAAACGATCGAAGCGCTGAAGACCTGGTGTCTGGGTCACAGCGCTCGGAGTGCGGCGGAGCAGGCCCGCTCGGCCGACCTGTTCGGATTCGCGAGCCTGTTCCTGCTGACGCTTCTGAGCCTCGCCGAGTCCGAGGCCCAGCGTTCGCTCCCCCAGGCCGCGGCCCATCCTTCACGGAGCGGCCAGACCCTGACCCATGACTGCGACAGCGTCTGCGGCACCTTGGTGGCGCAATCCGCGGTGACGGCCGCCATCTGCGACGTCTACAGCCCGCGTCCGTCCAGCGGCCGGGACCGCACTCACGCGACGGTGCGGTCGGCCGCGCGGGAATGGCAGGCCGTGGAGCGGGAGACCCTGCGCTTCCATCGGCACGGCAGCACCTCGATGATCCTGCGCGGCACCGCGTCGACAGCCGTCCACGGCACCCGCCCCCCGTTCGCGCTCAAGCTGATCCTGTATCCGTTCACCAGGATCCAGACCATCACGCATGCCACCCGCGAGTACGCCGAGACGTACGACACGTCGAGTACCGGTTCACAGCATCTGGTGCATGTGTGGGCCAGCTTCGACAGCTGGATCCTCATGGACTTCATCAGGGGAAAGACCCTTGCGGAGACCCTGCGCGAGGAAACGGAACAGGAACCCGAAAGCACCGGGGACATCCGATCCATCCGGCTCGACCGGCTCAAGAGATACGGGGTCCTGCTCTTCGAGGCTTTGGAGGAGCTCCAGCGCATCGCCGAGGAAGCCCCGCCGCACAGCGGCATCAGGGGGGTGCACGCGGACCTGTCGCCGTCCAACGTCATCATGTCCGAGACCGACGGCGCCTTCAAACTCATCGACCTCGGCCGCAATTATCTCTACACCCATGCCATCACGGGGACCACGGGAGTCGAGTCCTCGTTCATCGCGCCGGAGGTCAAGGCCGGCGACTCCGAGATCGCGCGCGCGGACCTCTATTCGCTCGGCCAGTTGCTGATCCTCTTCGGTTGCGGGCGGGCGAGCACGGACGGCGTGGTGCCGGATGTTTTCTATATGCGGGCCCTGCTCCTGGCGCGATTGTTCGAGGACCTGATCGACGCCAACCCGGATCGTCGGCTGCTCATATTCTCCGAAGGCCAGGGTTCGGATTTCTCGTTCGCCGCGCTGAAGAAGAGATTCCTGGCGGAACTGGAGATGGTGCAGGCCGCCGAACAGAGCGAGGGGGAACTGCGGGTCGACACGGGCTGGTCAGCGCTGCGTGAGCTCCTCCGTCCGCTGGCCGGAGATCCGGGCCGAGAATGGCGCCTGTGGCGTATGCGCAGACACCAGGGCGTACAGCAGACGGTGAATCGGATGCTGTTCACCAACTGGCTGTTCGCCTGGTCGCTCATCGCGGCGGCGGCCTGGGCGATCACGAACACCACCGTGATCACCTGGCTGTTCCGCGACATGGATCTCGACTGGGGCAACAAGGCGATCGAACTGGTGCAGCATGCCACCCACCATCCCAACGGACTGCCCGTCGTCGACTCGTGGCGGAACAGCGACTACCACCTGCCGGACCTCCGGGCCAACCTGCCGGCCCGCATGGTCGGCCTGTCCTACGCCCTGGCGGCACCGAAGTACTACGAGGTGCTGTTCTCCGGTCTGACGCCGCTGGTCATCGGACGACGAGCCGGATCGGCGAGCTGGATCGCCCTGGCGGCGGAGGTGGTCATGCGCATCATGGCCGTGGCTCCGTGCACGCTGGTGATGACGGCCACGCTGATCGAGCCGCGGTGGTGGCCGATCAACTCCGCCATCGGGCAAGGACTGACCTGGCTCGCGAATTTCGTCACGCTTGCCTACATTCGCTCCGTGATCGCCCGTTCGCGGCAATTGAGGCTCAGCACGGTCCCTGCCGACGACAGCAAGATAACCGGCTATCTCTCCTTCTCCCAATGGGCACCGACATCGCTCTTCTACGCCACGGCTGTGATAACCATCGGCAGCTTTGTCTACGTGAACCTCCTCCACGACGAATGGGTCTACGCACTGGCCGTCACCTCGACCAACGTCTTCCTCTTCTACGTCATCAAATGCGGCATCGGCGGACCCGCGATCCGGGTGACCATGGCACGTACGTGCCTGGCAGCCGAACGAATAGGCAGGTGTTGAGTCCGGTACCGGGGCCGCGGGGGTGCCCGAGCCGACCCTGGCCGGCCCTCATGTGCGGCCCTCGCGGGAAGCGTTCGAGGGCTTCACGCGGGCAATAGGGTCAACTATCGGCGGAACACGTTCTGCGAGGGCCCTGCTTCGGGACGATGCGGCGAGAACCGTGATCGCGCGGTTCGCCCGACCGCTCCGTCCCGGGAGGACCCATGAGGAGACGCGCAGCCGTGCTGTGCGCGGCCGCCGCCGTCCTGGCGGGCTCGGTCACCGGAGTGCCGGCGCGGGCCGCCACCCCCGCGCCGCTCACCTGGAAGAAGTGCGCCACCGACGACTACCCGACGCTGGAGTGCGCGTCGCTGAAGGTGCCGCTGGACCACGCGAACCCCTCCGGCCGGCAGCTCACGCTCGCCCTGTCCCGCGTCCCGCACACCGCGCGCACCTCCCAGGGCCCGCTGCTGGTCAACCCCGGCGGCCCCGGGGGCAGCGGGCTCGAACTGGCCGGGTTCGTGGCTTCGGCGCTGCCGAAGGACGTGGCCGCGCGGTACGACGTCGTCGGCTTCGACCCGCGCGGGGTGGGCCGGAGCACCCCGGCCCTCGACTGCGCCCCCGGCCACTTCAAGCCGGTGCGCCCGGACACCGTGCCGGGCACGCCCGCGGTGGAGCGGGCGAACCTGGAGCGCGCGCGGTCCTTCGCCGCCGACTGCGGCAAGCGGTACGGCGACGTGCTGCCGTACCTGAACACCGTCAGCACCGCGCAGGACATGGACACCATCCGCGAGGCCCTCGGCGCGCCGCGGATCAGCTACTTCGGCTACTCGTACGGCACCTACCTCGGCGCGGTCTACGCCAAGCTGCACCCCGACCGGATCCGCAGACTGGTACTGGACTCGATCGTCGACCCGACCGGGGTCTGGTACGCGGACAACCTCGGCCAGGAGCGCGCCTTCGACGACCGGCACCGCGCGCTGATGGCCTGGATCGCCGGGTACGACGCGACGTACAAGCTCGGCACGGATCCCGCGAAGGTCGAGGCGGAGTGGTACGCCATGCGCTCGGCCCTCGCGAAGAAGCCGGCCGGGGGGAAGGTGGGCGCCGCCGAGCTGGAGGACACCTTCCTCCCGGGCGGCTACTACAACGGCTACTGGCCCTATCTCGCCGAGGCGTTCGCGGCGTACGTCCACGACAAGGAGACCGGGCCGCTGGTGGAGACGTACGACGACTTCGCCGGGGTGGACGCCTCCGGCGACAACGGCTACAGCGTCTACACGGCCGTGCAGTGCGGGGACACCGCCTGGCCACGCGACTGGGCGCGCTGGCGGCGGGACGCGTGGGACGTGTACGCGAAGTCGCCGTTCATGGCCTGGAGCAACGCCTGGTACAACGCGCCGTGCCTGTTCTGGCCGACGGGACGGAGCCGGCCGACGGACGTGGCCAACGGCAAGCTGCCGCCCACGCTGCTGTTCCAGGCGACGGAGGACGCGGCCACGCCGTACGCCGGGGGCGTCGCGGCCCATCGGCTGCTGGCCGGGTCCAGCCTGGTGGTCGAGCAGGGCGGCGGCAACCACGGCATCACGCTGAGCGGCAACGCCTGCCTGGACGGCTATCTGTCCGCCTATCTGGCCGACGGTACGGTGCCCCGCGGCTCCGGCACGGCCGACGCCGTGTGCGCCAAGTCCCCCGACCCGACGCCGCTCGCGTCGAAGACGGCCTCGACGGCCTCGCGCGGCTCGATCCTGCACGAGCTGCTGGGCTTCAGGGGATGAGGCCGGGCCGGCGGGCGCCTGCCGTCGCCGCCCGCCCCGCGGATGAGCCGAGGCGTCGGGGTACTCGGCCGCCATGGTGAAACCGCATCTTCCAGGACACAGGGACCACAGCGGCGGTGAGGACGAGCCGGAAAGCCGGGTGCCGTCGCCCGAGGAGGCCGGGCCGGGGCGGGACGTGGAGGAGAGGGCGCCGTCATCGCCGACGCAGTTGCCGAAGGCCGCGTGGGGGGCCGTGCTCAAGGGCAGCCTCAAGGAGTTCCAGAAGGACGAGCTGGCCGACCGCGCCGCGGCGCTGACCTACTACTCGGTGCTGGCGCTGTTCCCGGCGCTGCTGGTGCTGGTGTCCCTGCTCGGCATCACCGGCCGCTCGACCACCGACCGGCTGCTGGCCGAGATCAGACAGCTCGCGCCCGGCTCGGCGCGGGACGTCCTCACCCGGACCGTGGAGCAGCTCCAGCACAGCGCCGGAACCGGCTCGGTCCTGGCGATCGCGAGCCTCGTGGTGGCGCTGTGGTCGGCGTCCGGATACGTCGCGGCCTTCATCCGCTCCGCGAACGCCGTCTACGACGTGCCGGAGGGGCGCACGCTGTGGAAGCTGCTGCCGCTGCGGCTCGGGGTCACGGTGGTGCTGATGCTGCTGGCCCTGGTCTGCTCGGTGATCGTGGTCTTCAGCGGCGGCCTCGCCCGGCGCGCCGGGCAGGCGCTCGGCATGGGGGACGCGGCGCTGACGGCGTGGTCGATCGCCAAGTGGCCGGTGCTGGTCCTCCTGGTGGTGCTGATGATCGCGGTCCTGTACTGGGCGTGCCCGAACGCCAAGGTCAGGGGCTTCAAGTGGGTCTCCCCCGGCAGCTTCCTGGCCCTGGTCATCTGGATGGCCGCCTCCGCGGGCTTCGCGATCTACGTGGCGAACTTCGCGTCGTACAACAAGACCTACGGCACCATGGCGGGCGTCATCATCTTCCTGCTCTGGCTGTGGATCACCAATCTGGCGATCCTGCTGGGCCTGGAGTTCGACGCCGAGACCGCGCGCCAGCGGGCCGTCGCCGGGGGGCATCCGCCCGACTCCGCCGCGCCGTACACCGAACCCCGCTCCACCGACACGTGGGACGAGGACGACGTCCGCCGCATGACGGACGGCTGATCGGCGTCCGTGCGCCGGATGCGCGGGGGCGGTGCGCGGGATGTGCTTCCACTGCTCCTTGTCCGCTCCCCCGGCCTGCTGTCACCCTCGGCCTCAAGCCACCGCGAGCACGGTGTGTCGATAGTCGGTGACACCTCGCAGTCGGCACAGGGGGGACAGGGCATGGCGATCAAGTCCAGGTGCGTGGTGGCCGCGATGGCCGGCGTGGCGATGCTGGCCGCCGCGTCCGCCGCGACCGCGACGGCGGCTCAGACGGCGCGGCCGGCCGAAGCCGCGGCCTCGTGCGGCACGAGCGTCGACCCCAACAGCCGGATCCCGAGCAGCCGCCGGCACAACGGCCCCACCGTGCGGATCGGCGGGGCCACGGTCAGGGTGCGCTACGGCAACGCGAAGCAGGGCGCGCCGTACTACGTCTGGGCGGCGATCTCCGGCGCGCGCAAGGGGGACACGGTCGCGCTGGAGTGGGACGTCGACTACGGGTCGTGGGCGGACTTCGGCGTCTGCTCGGCGACCGTGCACTCGGGCAGCGGCCAGAACACCCGCGCGGTCAAGTACGTGCACGGCAAGGGCTGGCACCTGGAGGCGCAGGCCTGCGGGCGGCACGCCGGCCACCGGACGTGCACCGCCTACTGGCCCTGACCGCACGAGCCGCGGGCCGGGCGCCGAACCGCCCGGCCCGCCGTCACCCGGCCCGCCGTCACCCCGTGCGCTCCTCCTTCGGAAGACGCGCCAGCGCGTGCACCGCCGCCTCCGCGAGCGCCGGGTGGGCCAGGGCCTCCGACAGGACGCGCCGGGCCCGGGGGTCGCCGAGGACGCCGAGGCCCTCCACGCAGGCGAGGGCGACCCGCCGGTACGGGTCGTGCGGGCGCAGCCTGCGCTCCAGGGTGGTGATCAGCGCGGGCACGGACTCGGGGGCACGCAGGACGACGAGGAGCCGTACCGGGTGCAGGGCGTAGGCGACGCGGAGTTCGTTGGTGGCGAGGGTGGCGGCGGCGCGGGCGGTGCGGGGGTCGCCGAGCCGGGCCAGCGCGTGCGCGGCGCCGGCGCAGCGCGGGGGGTCGCGGTGGTTCAGCAGGAGCACCAGGGACTCGAAGGCGCGCCGGTCGCCCGCGCAGCCCAGCCGGAACGCGGCCAACTCCCTTGCCCACAGCGGTTGTCCGGGCACAGTGAGGACCTCCGCCAGTTCGTCGAGGTCCTCGGTCGACGACAGGGCGTCGAAGGCCGCCGAGCCCCCCGACTCCTGCCGTAAGCGCTCCGTGAGCGATCGCAACTCTTCGTCCACGGCATCAGGTTAAGCGCCTCGCGGGGGCAAAGGGAGACACCTGGCACACAAAGAACCCAACAGGGGGCTGGCGCGCTCGTTACCCACCGGTTAAGCTCATACGAGCGAGCAACCCTCTCGCACTCCGCTGGCGACGGTCTGGTGACGCGGCCGTCGCGGGCAAGGATCGGTTCGGTACGCCGTCGTGCGCCTCGTGCGCCAAGTACCGCTGGTACGACCCGGCTTCGGGACAGAGCCGGTCGGAACACCGCCGCTGCCGGGCGTCCAGACGCCCTCGGCACCGGCACCGGGCGTGTGCGCTCGTCAGCCCGGCAACACCCGCACTCCTTTTCCGCTCCGTGGTGCGCCTTCGGGCGCACCCGGCGCGTTCCTCGTCGTCACCCTCATCCCTGGAGTCCCGCGATGGCCACTCCCCTGTCCGACACCCCTCTGTCCCTCAAGAAGATCGCCGTCGTCGGCCTCGGCACCATGGGCACCGGCATCACCGAGGTCCTCGTGCAGGCCGGCCGCGAGGTCGTCGGCATCGACGTCAGCGAGGCCCAGGCCGCCCGCGCGCTGGCCGCCCTGGAGACCTCCACCGCCCGCTCGGTGCAGCGCGGCCGGCTCACCGAGGCCGAGCGCGCGGACGCCCTCGCCCGGCTGCGCACCTCCACCGACCTGGCCGCGGCGGCCGACGCCGACCTGGTGATCGAGGTGGCCCCGGAGTCGTACGAGATCAAGCACCAGATCTTCCGTGAACTGGACGGCGTCATTCGTCCGGAGACCATCCTCGCCACCGGCACCAACGCGCTCTCCGTCACCCGGCTCGCCGCCGACTCGGCCCGCCCCGAGCGCGTGCTCGGCCTGCACTTCTTCAACCCGGCCCCGGCGATGAGGCTGGTGGAGGTCGTCTCCTCGGTGCTGACCGCGCCGCAGGTCGTCGCCGCCGTCACGGACCTCGCGATCGAGCTGGGCAAGGAGCCCGTCGCGGTCGGCGACCGCCCCGGCTTCGTCGCCGACGGCCTGCTGTTCGGCTACCTCAACCAGGCCGCCGCGATGTACGAGGCCCGCTACGCCTCCCGGGAGGACATCGACGCGGCGATGCGGCTGGGCTGCGGCCTGCCGATGGGCCCGCTCGCGCTGCTCGACCTGATCGGCATCGACACCGCGCGCACCGTCCTCGACGCCATGTACGCCGAGTCCCGCGACCGGCTGCACGCCCCCGCCCCGATCCTCAAGCAGCTCAGCGAGGCGGGCCTGACCGGCCGCAAGTCCGGGCGCGGTTTCTACACCTACGAGGCGCCGGGCAGCGCCACCGTGGTGCCGGACGCGCTCACCCCGGCGGCGGACGGCACCCGCGCCCCGGGCCGCGAGGTCCGCTCGGTCGGCGTGGCCGGCTCCGGCACCATGGCGTCCGGCATCGCCGAGGTGTTCGCCAAGGCGGGCTACGACGTGGTCCTGGCCGCGCGCAGCGAGGAGAAGGCCGAGGCGGCCAAGGCCCGGATCGGCAAGTCCCTCGCCCGCTCCGTGGACAAGGGCCGGCTGACCGCCGAGGCGGCCGCCCAGACCCTGGACCGGATCACCCCGGCCGGCTCCTACGAGGCGTTCGCGGACGTCGACCTGGCCGTCGAGGCGGTCGCCGAGGACCTGGAGGTCAAGCGGCAGCTCTTCCAGGCGCTGGACAAGGTCTGCAAGCCCGGAGCGGTGCTCGCCACCACCACCTCCTCGCTGCCCGTCGTCGCCTGCGCCCGCGCCACCTCGCGCCCCCAGGACGTGATCGGCATGCACTTCTTCAACCCGGCCCCGGCCATGAAGCTGGTCGAGGTCGTGCGCACCGTGCTGACCGGCGACGACGTGCACGCCACCGTCCGTGAGGTCTGCCAAAAGATCCGCAAGCACGCGGTGGACTGCGGCGACCGGGCCGGGTTCATCGTCAACGCGCTGCTGTTCCCGTACCTGAACAACGCGGTCAAGATGGTCCAGGAGCACTACGCGACGCTGGACGACATCGACGCGGCGATGCGGCTCGGCGGCGGCTACCCGATGGGCCCGTTCGAGCTGCTGGACGTGGTCGGCCTGGACGTCTCGCTGGCCATCGAGAAGGTGCTGCACCGCGAGTTCCGGGACCCCGGACTCGCCCCGGCCCCGCTCCTGGAGCACCTGGTGGCCGCGGGCTGCCTCGGCCGCAAGACCGGCCGCGGCTTCCGCGAGTATGCCCGCCGCTGACGGCGTCGGCGACTGGTCCCCCGCGGAGACGGACTGGGGCGGGCTGCTCGGCCCCGCCACGGTCCCCCTTTCCGGCCCCGCGGGGCCGGACGGGGGAAACCGGGCTCCGGCACATGGCACCGGGTCCATGCAGTACGTTCGGGTCATGTCCCAGCCCGCCAAGTCCGCACGTACACCAGCTACGCCCGACGCGCCGGAAAGCGCCGCCGGCAGCCGCGCCGCCGCCCAGCGGCTCAAGATGCGCCGAGAACTGGCGGCCGCAGCCATGGAACTGTTCGCGACGAAGGGGTACGAGGCCACCACCGTCGACGAGATCGCGGCCGCGGCCGGCGTCGCCCGCCGCACCTTCTTCCGCCACTTCCGCTCCAAGGAGGAGGCGATCTTCCCGGACCACGACGACACCCTGGTCCGCGCGGAGGCGGTCCTCAAGGCGGCCCCGGCGCACGAGCACCCGCTCGACACGGTGTGCCGGGGCATCAAGGAGGTCATGCGGATGTACGCGGCGCAGCCCGACATCTCCGTGGCCCGCTACCGGCTCACGCGCGAGGTGCCCACCCTGCGCGAGGCCGAGATCGCCTCCGTCGCCCGCTACGAGCGCCTGTTCACCCGCTATCTGCTCGGCCACTTCGACGAGCGCGCGCACGCCGACGACGCCAACGACGACCCGCTGCTGGCCGAGGTCGCCGCCTCCGCGGTCGTCACCGCGCACAACCACGTGCTGCGGCGCTGGCTGCGCGCGGACGGCCACGGCGACGTCGAGGCGCAGCTCGACCACGCCTTCGCGATCGTCCGCAAGACCTTCGGCACCGGGATCGGCGCCGGCCGGAGCACGGCCGCCCGGCCGGCCCCCACCGCCCCCGCCACGGTCTCCGCGCACGGCGAGGTGCTCGTCACCGTCGCCCGCACCGACGCTCCCCTCGACGAGGTCATGCGCACCATCGAGGAGGCGCTGAAGGAGCGCTGACCCGCTTCTCCCGCTGTGATGACGGCCACCCTTCCGGGTGGCCGTTTTGGCATGTCAGAGGCCCTTTTCGAGCGGATTCCGAGGGCCGTTCGATCGATCATCGCTCATTTGTTACGTAAAGATTTCATCTGAGAGGAAGTCATGGCACTCGGTGCCTTGTCACCTGACACGCGGTGTCATACGTTGAAGGTGTCCGGGCGGCCGGCGAGCAGCGACCACTCGTTCGCCGGCTGTCCCCGCGGGCTCATGGCCTGCGCGCCCGGACGCCTGCGTCACAGGCAACCTCCCGCGCCACAAAGCGCTGCCGCAGCATCACCGAGCCGAACCGACGGCACGTTCCCCAAAACCCTCAGCAGCACGCACCCCAGCACCGACGAACCCTCAAGCGCCCCTCCCTCAGGGCGCTCACCGCCGGAGGCAACACCGTGACCGTGAAGGACATCCTGGACGCGATCCAGTCGAAGGACGCCACGTCCGCAGACTTCGCCGCACTCGAACTCCCCGAGTCGTACCGGGCGATCACCGTGCACAAGGACGAGACGGAGATGTTCGCGGGTCTGGAGACCCGCGACAAGGACCCGCGCAAGTCGATCCACCTGGACGACGTCCCCGTGCCGGAACTCGGACCGGGCGAGGCCCTGGTGGCCGTGATGGCCTCCTCGGTCAACTACAACTCGGTGTGGACCTCGATCTTCGAGCCGCTGTCCACCTTCAGCTTCCTGGAGCGCTACGGCCGCACCAACGAGCTGGCCAAGCGGCACGACCTGCCGTACCACATCATCGGCTCGGACCTCGCGGGCGTCGTCCTGCGCACCGGCCCCGGCGTCAACGCCTGGAAGCCCGGTGACGAGGTCGTCGCGCACTGCCTCTCGGTGGAGCTGGAGTCCTCCGACGGGCACAACGACACCATGCTCGACCCCGAGCAGCGCATCTGGGGCTTCGAGACCAACTTCGGCGGCCTCGCCGAGATCGCCCTCGTCAAGTCCAACCAGCTGATGCCGAAGCCGGACCACCTCAGCTGGGAGGAGGCCGCCGCCCCTGGCCTGGTGAACTCCACCGCCTACCGGCAGCTGGTCTCCCGCAACGGCGCCCAGATGAAGCAGGGCGACAACGTCCTGATCTGGGGCGCGAGCGGCGGCCTCGGCTCGTACGCGACGCAGTTCGCGCTCGCCGGCGGCGCCACCCCGATCTGCGTGGTTTCCAGCGAGCAGAAGGCCGAGATCTGCCGGAAGATGGGCGCCGAGCTGATCATCGACCGCAGCGCGGAGGACTACAGGTTCTGGCAGGACGAGCACACCCAGGACCCCCGGGAGTGGAAGCGCTTCGGCAAGCGCATCCGCGAGCTCACCGGCGGCGAGGACGTGGACATCGTCTTCGAGCACCCCGGCCGCGAGACCTTCGGCGCCTCGGTGTACGTCACCCGCAAGGGCGGCACCATCGTCACCTGCGCCTCCACCTCGGGCTACCAGCACGAGTACGACAACCGCTACCTGTGGATGTCCCTGAAGCGGATCGTCGGCTCGCACTTCGCCAACTACCGCGAGGCCTGGGAGGCCAACCGCCTCGTGGCCAAGGGCAAGATCCACCCCACCCTGTCGAAGGTGTACTCCCTGGAGGACACCGGCCAGGCCGCCTACGACGTCCACCGCAACCTGCACCAGGGCAAGGTCGGCGTCCTCTGCCTCGCGCCCGGCGAAGGCCTCGGCGTGCGCGATGAGGAGATGCGGGCCGAGCACATCGACGCCATCAACCGTTTCCGGAACATCTGAGAGCCGTAGATGACAGAGCGTCAGATCCCGAAGAGGGAGAAGGACCGTCCGTGGCTCATGCGGACGTACGCCGGCCACTCCACGGCCGAGGCGTCCAACGAGCTGTACCGGCGCAACCTCGCCAAGGGCCAGACGGGTCTGTCGGTGGCGTTCGACCTGCCCACCCAGACCGGCTACGACCCCGACCACATCCTCGCCCGCGGCGAGGTCGGCCGGGTGGGCGTGCCCGTCTCGCACGTCGGTGACATGCGCCGGCTGTTCCAGGACATCCCCCTGGAGCAGACGAACACCTCGATGACGATCAACGCCACCGCCATGTGGCTGCTGGCGCTCTACCAGGTCGTCGCCGAGGAGCAGGGTGCGGACATCACCAAGCTCCAGGGCACGACCCAGAACGACATCGTCAAGGAGTACCTGTCCCGCGGCACGCACGTCTTCCCGCCGGGACCCTCGCTCCGCCTGACGACGGACATGATCGCGTACACGGTCTCCCACATCCCGAAGTGGAACCCGATCAACATCTGCAGCTACCACCTGCAGGAGGCCGGGGCCACGCCGGTGCAGGAGATCGCGTACGCGATGTCCACCGCGATCGCCGTCCTGGACGCCGTGCGCGACAGCGGCCAGGTGCCGCAGGACCGCATGGGCGACGTGGTCGCGCGGATCTCCTTCTTCGTGAACGCGGGCGTCCGCTTCGTCGAGGAGATGTGCAAGATGCGGGCGTTCGGCCGCATCTGGGACCGGATCACCCGCGAGCGGTACGGCATCGAGGACCCGAAGCAGCGCCGCTTCCGCTACGGCGTCCAGGTCAACTCCCTCGGCCTGACCGAGGCACAGCCGGAGAACAACGTCCAGCGGATCGTCCTGGAGATGCTGGCGGTCACGCTGTCCAAGGACGCCCGCGCACGCGCCGTCCAGCTCCCGGCCTGGAACGAGGCGCTGGGCCTGCCCCGCCCCTGGGACCAGCAGTGGTCGCTGCGCATCCAGCAGGTGCTCGCCTACGAGAGCGACCTGCTGGAGTACGAGGACATCTTCGAGGGCTCGAAGGTGATCGAGGCCAAGGTGGCGCAGCTGGTCGCCGACTCCCTCGCGGAGATCGAGCGGATCCAGGAGATGGGCGGCGCGATGGCCGCCGTCGAGTCCGGCTACCTGAAGTCGCAGCTCGTCGCCTCGCACGCCGAGCGCCGGGCCCGGATCGAGTCCGGCGACGAGAAGATCATCGGCGTCAACGCCTTCCAGGGCACCGAGCCCAACCCGCTCACCGCCGACCTGGACACCGCGATCCAGACGGTGGACCCGGCGGTCGAGGCCCGGGTCATCGACTCGCTCCGGAACTGGCGGGACACCCGCTACCAGCCGCCGTTCAACCACCCGCGCCCCTGCAAGGCGCTGGAGCGGCTGAAGGAGGCCGCCCGGGGCACCGGAAACCTGATGGAGGCCACGCTGGAGTGCGCCCGCGCCGGGGCGACGACCGGCGAGTGGGCCGGGGCGCTGCGCGAGGTGTTCGGCGAGTACCGGGCGCCCACCGGGGTCTCCTCGGCGCCGGTGGCCGTGCCCGTCGAGGCCGGCTCGGCGCTCGCCGGGATCCGCGCCAAGGTGGACGCCACCGCCCGCGACCTGGGCGTCGGCAAGCTGCGCTTCCTGGTCGGCAAGCCCGGCCTGGACGGGCACTCCAACGGTGCCGAGCAGATCGCCGTACGCGCCCGCGACGCCGGCTTCGAGGTGGTCTACCAGGGCATCCGGCTCACCCCCGAGCAGATCGTGGACGCGGCCCTCGCCGAGGACGTGCACGCGGTCGGCCTGTCGATCCTGTCCGGCTCGCACGCCCAGCTGGTGCCGGACGTGCTCCAGCGGCTGCGTGTGGCGGGTGCCACAGACATCCCGGTGATCGCAGGTGGCATCATCCCGAACGGCGACGCCGAGCAGCTCCGGGCCGATGGAGTGGCCGCCGTCTTCACCCCGAAGGACTTCGACATCACCGGGATCATCGGCCGCATCGTCGACGAGATCCGGAAAGCGAACAAGCTCGACCCCCTGGAGGTCCCCGCATGACCACCCCTGTCAACCGCCTTCGCCCGCGCCGCTCCTGCCTGGCGGTACCGGGAAGCAACCCCCGCTTCCTGGAGAAGGCCCAGGGCCTCCCGGCGGACCAGGTCTTCCTCGACCTGGAGGACGCCTGCGCGCCGCTGGCCAAGCCCGAGGCGCGGCACACCATCGTCAAGTTCCTCAACGAGGGCGACTGGACGGGCAAGACGCGGGTGGTCCGCGTCAACGACTGGACGACCGAGTGGACGTACCGCGACGTCGTGACCGTCGTCGAGGGTGCCGGCCAGAACCTCGACTGCATCATGCTGCCGAAGGTGCAGAACGCCGAGCAGATCGTGGCCCTGGACCTGCTGCTCACGCAGATCGAGAAGACGATGGGCTTCGAGGTCGGCCGGATCGGCATCGAGGCGCAGATCGAGAACGCGCAGGGCCTGAACAACGTCAACGCGATCGCGCAGGCCTCCCCGCGCATCGAGACCATCATCTTCGGCCCGGCCGACTTCATGGCCTCCATCAACATGAAGTCCCTCGTCGTGGGCGAGCAGCCGCCCGGCTACCCGGCGGACGCCTACCACTACATCCTGATGAAGATCCTGATGGCCGCCCGCGCCAACGACCTCCAGGCGATCGACGGCCCCTACCTCCAGATCCGCAACGTCGACGGCTACCGCGAGGTCGCCCGGCGCGCCGCCGCGCTCGGCTTCGACGGCAAGTGGGTGCTGCACCCGGGCCAGGTCGAGGCCTCCAACGAGATCTTCTCGCCGTCCCAGGAGGACTACGACCACGCCGAGCTGATCCTGGACGCGTACGACTACTACACGTCCGAGGCCGGCGGCAAGAAGGGCTCCGCGATGCTCGGCGACGAGATGATCGACGAGGCCAGCCGCAAGATGGCGCTGGTCATCTCCGGCAAGGGCCGCGCCGCCGGCATGCGGCGCACCACCGCGTTCGAGATCCCGGAGGCCTGAGCGATGCAGTTCGGACGCACCTACGAGGAGTTCGAGGTCGGGGCGACGTACAAGCACTGGCCGGGCAAGACGGTCACGGAGTACGACGACCACCTGTTCTGTCTCCTCACCATGAACCACCACCCGCTCCACATGGACACGAACTACGCGGAGAAGACGACGGACTTCGGAAAGAACGTCGTCGTCGGGAACTACATCTACTCGCTGCTGCTCGGCATGTCCGTGCCGGACATCTCCGGCAAGGCGATCGCCAACCTGGAGATCGAGTCGCTCAAGCACGTGGCGCCGACCTTCCACGGCGACACGATCTACGGCCAGACGACCGTGCTGGACAAGTGGCCGTCGAAGTCGAAGAACGACCGCGGCATCGTCTACGTCGAGACCAAGGGCTACAAGCAGGACGGCACGCTGGTGTGCGTCTTCCGCCGCAAGGTGATGGTGCCGACCGAGACGTACATCAAGGAGCGCGGCGGCGAGCAGCCGGGCCGCCCCGAGCTCAACGCCCCCACCGAAAAGACGGAGAAGTAGGCCATGGCCCGTCTCGCCCAGACCGCCGGTCTGACCGACGTCCAGCAGGAGATCGTCTCCACCGTCCGGGACTTCGTCGACAAGGAGATCATCCCGGTCGCGACCGAGCTGGAGCACCGCGACGAGTACCCGCAGCAGATCGTGGACGGCCTCAAGGAGCTGGGGCTGTTCGGTCTGATGATCCCCGAGGAGTACGGGGGCCTGGGCGAGTCGCTGCTCACCTACGCGCTGTGCGTGGAGGAGATCGCCCGCGGCTGGATGTCGGTGTCCGGCATCATCAACACCCACTTCATCGTCGCGTACATGCTCAAGCAGCACGGCACGCGGGAGCAGAAGGACCACTTCCTGCCGCGGATGGCGGCCGGTGACATCCGGGGCGCCTTCTCGATGTCGGAGCCGGCCCTCGGCTCCGACGTGTCGGCGATCACCTCCAAGGCGGTCAAGGAGGGCGACGAGTACGTCCTGACCGGCCAGAAGATGTGGCTGACCAACGGTGGCACGTCGTCCCTCGTGGCCGTCCTCGTGCGCAGCGACGAGGGCCACCCGGAGGGCACGGCCCCGCACAAGTCCATGACCACCTTCCTGGTCGAGAAGGAGCCGGGCTTCGGCGAGGTCCGTCCGGGCCTCACCATCCCCGGCAAGATCGAGAAGATGGGCTACAAGGGCGTCGACACCACCGAGCTGATCATGGACGGGCTGCGGATCCCGGCCGATCGGGTGCTCGGCGGCGTCACCGGCCGAGGTTTTTACCAAATGATGGACGGCGTGGAGGTCGGCCGGGTCAATGTCGCGGCCCGTGGCTGCGGCGTCGCCCAGCGCGCCTTCGAGCTGGGGGTGCGGTACGCCCAGCAGCGGCACACCTTCGGCAAGCCGATCGCCCAGCACCAGGCCATCCAGTTCAAGCTGGCCGAGATGGCGACCAAGGTCGAGGCCGCCCACGCGATGATGGTCAACGCGGCCCGCAAAAAGGACTCCGGGCAGCGTAACGACCTGGAGGCCGGCATGGCGAAGTACCTCGCCTCCGAGTACTGCAAGGAGGTCGTGGAGGACGCCTTCCGCATCCACGGCGGCTACGGCTTCTCCAAGGAGTACGAGATCGAGCGACTCTACCGCGAGGCGCCGATGCTGCTCATCGGTGAAGGTACCGCCGAGATCCAGAAAATGATCATCGGCCGCAGGTTGCTCGAAGAGTATCGATTCCAGGGCTGAATGTCCGCATACGGGGTGTTTTCTTCGAGGGGAAGATCACACCCCGTACAGGTTATTCCGTCGGTCTTCGGCCTTCGACTCGGCTTCCTGGCTTGCCCAGTTGTGGTCCGCGACCGGTACGATCCCGGAAAAGCCGCCGTCCCCCGTCTTGCGCGGCATCATCCGCTACGAAGGTCATCCATGCCCCACAGCCAAACCTCTGCACCTCGCGACAGCCGAGCCGGCGTACGCCTCGCGCGCGGAGCATCGCCGTGGCTTCTCCCGACCGTCGCCACCGCAGCCCTCAGCCTGGCCCGCGCCCGCCGCTCGGGCGTCGCCAAGGCCGTCGCCGTACCCGCCACCGCACTGGCGGCGGGCATGCTGTGGTTCTTCCGCGACCCCGAGCGTGAGATCGCCCAGGGCCGGGTCATCTCCCCGGCCGACGGTGTGGTGCAGAGCATCATGCCCTGGAAGGACGGCCGCACCCGCGTCGCCATCTTCATGAGCCCGCTCAATGTCCACGTCAACCGTGCGCCGCTCGCGGGCACCGTGACGTCGGTCGAGCACATCCCCGGCGGCTTTGTTCCGGCTTTCAACAAGGAGAGCGAGAACAACGAGCGCGTAGTCTGGCATTTCGACACCGAACTCGGCGACATCGAGATGATCCAGATCGCCGGCGCGGTGGCCCGCCGCATCGTGCCCTACCTCCCTGGGGGCACGAAGGTCGAGCAGGGCGACCGTATCGGTCTGATCCGCTTCGGCTCGCGTGTCGACCTCTACCTGCCCGAGGGCGTGGAGGTGGCGGTCGAGGTCGGACAGAAGACCGTGGCTGGGGTGACTCGCATTGACCGTGATTGATCCGGAGACCCAGGCGAACTGGGTGCCCGAGGCCGACGAGCTGGACGAAGAGGAGGAGATGCCGCTCTCGCTCCGCCTGTCGATAGCGGACACCCTCACCCTCGGCAACGCCACGTGCGGGTTCATGGCGGTGTACTTCACCACCACCGGCATCCTGATCCCGCACCTCACCGGCAGCCAGGAGTCCGGCATGGCCCGCCACAGCGCGGCCACGGCGGTCATCCTGATGCTCTGCGCGGCGGTCTTCGACCTGTTCGACGGCCTGGTGGCGCGCAAGCTGCGGTCCTCGCCGATGGGTGCGGAGCTGGACAACCTCTCCGACCTGATCAGCTTCGGCCTGGCGCCGGCGTACTTCGTCCTCGTCTACGGCATGGTCGCGGACGACGCGCACCAGAGAGTGGCGGCGCTCGGGGCGATCGTGGTGCTCCTGGCCGTCGTCCTGCGGCTCGCCCGCTTCTCGTGCGTGACGATGAAGGACGGCGTGTTCCAGGGCATGCCCTCGCCGTTCGGCGCGCTCACCGTCGTCTCGATCGTGCTCCTTGAGCTGCCGTTCGTGGCGACGCTGCTGGCGATCGTGGGCACCGCCTGGCTGATGGTGAGCCGGGTGGAGTACCCGAAGCCGCGGGGGCGCCTCGCCGGGGCCATGCTCTCCTGGATCGTCCTGTCCATGGGTCTGCTGGCCGCCTGGGCCTTCGACGCGCCCAGCGGACAGCTGCTCCTCCAGACGGGCTGCGCGCTCCAGCTCGTCATGGGCGCGGTGATCCCCCTGTTCGCCACGGCCCGCCGGGTGAACAACTTCCGCGACAACCGCCGGGAAGCGCGAGCGGCGCAACTGCCGTAACGGCGTCCTGGCCGAGGGCCCCGAACCCAGGGTTGGATGGGTTGGGGGCCCTTTTCGTGTCCGTCTCCGCGGGCGGGCCCCCCGGGCGGGTCAGGCGAGGAAGTCCTCGGCGATCCGGGACGCGACACGTTCGAGGAGCGGCCCCGCCTCCGCGATACAGCGGGCGGCATCGGGCTCGACGGACGTCAGGGGGTAGGCCCGGGTGATACCGGCCTTCCGCAGCGCCGGCTCCGCCAGGGCCAGCCGTCCGCACACCGCCACCACCTCCTTGCCGGCGGCCCGCGCGGCCGCCGCCACGCCCGCCGGGGCCTTGCCGCGCAGGGTCTGCGCGTCCAGCGCGCCCTCGCCGGTGATCACCAGCGACGCGCGGGCCAGCGCGGGCGCGAAGCCGAGGACGTCGAGCATGAACCCGATCCCGGACCGGAACCGCGCGCCGAGCAGCAGCGCGCCGTAGCCGACGCCGCCCGCCGCCCCCGCGCCCGGCGCCGTGGCGCGCTCCGCCGCCCGCGGCCCGGCCTCGGCCGCCAGCACCTTCACGTAGTGCGCGAGCGCGGCGTCCAGGGCCCGTACGTCGGCCGGCGAGGCCCCCTTCTGCGGGCCGTACACCGCGGCGGCGCCCGCCGGCCCGGTCAGGGGGTTGTCGACGTCGCCGGCCAGCACGAGCGAGACGGACTCCAGGCGGGGGTCCAGGCCGGAGAGGTCGGCGCGGGCGAGCCGGGCGAGACCGCTGCCGCCCGGCGGCACCGGCTCACCGTCCTCCCCGAGGAACCGCGCCCCGAGCGCCGTCAGCATCCCGGCGCCGCCGTCCGTGGTGGCGCTGCCGCCGACGCCGAACACGATCGTGTGCGCCCCCGCGTCCAGCGCGGCCCGCAGCAGCTCGCCGGAGCCGTACGTCGAGGCGGTCAGCGGCGCGAGGACGCCGGCCGGCAGCCGGTGCAGCCCGCTCGCCTCGGCCATCTCCACCACCGCGGTACCGGCCCGCAGCGCGAACGCCGCCGTCACCTCGTCCCCCAGGGGCCCCGCGACCCGCACCGCGCGGCGCTCGAACCCGGCCGCGACCGCCGCGGCCACGGTCCCGTCACCGCCGTCCGCCACGGGCAGCGCCTCGACCACCAGGTCCGGCACCACCCGCCGCAGCCCGGCCGTCACCCGCTCGGCGACCTCCACGGCCGTCAGCGAGCCCTTGAACTTGTCCGCGGCGACGAGCACCCGAGGGGTCTCGTCCCGTGCGGTCTGCGCCACCTGCCATCCCCTTGTTCTCCGGGCCACTCGTCTGGATCATGCCGGGCTCGCGGGCCCTGGTGCCTGGTCCGGCCTGATCCAGACGAAAGACCCTAGCCCCGGCCGCCGCGCGCCGCCATGCCCGGCCACGGGCTGGGCGGAACCGGGGAAAACGGGTAGACGCCAGCCATGAGCAGCGACCACCCGGAACCCACGGCACTCGCCGACCGGATCCACGGCGGCTGGCTCGGCCGGATCGCGGGCAACATGCTCGGCAAGCCGGTCGAGCAGGGCGAGGTGTGGACCCGCGAGCGCATCGGCCGCTACCTCGGGCGCCGCGGCGCGCTCCCGCTCACCGACTACCTGCCCGAGCCCGCCGACCCGGCCGACGCCGCCGCGCTGCGCCCGGAGTGGCGCGAGTGCGTCCGCGGCCGGATCCACGGCAGCTGCCGCGACGACGACGTGGACTACACGATCCTCGGACTGCACCTGCTGGAGACGCGTGGCTTCGCCTTCAGCACCGAGGACGTCGGCGAACTGTGGCTGCTGCGGCTGCCGTATCTGCAGACCTTCACCGCGGAGCGGGCCGCGTACCGCAACCTCGCCCAGGGCCTGCGGCCGCCGCTGACGGCGACGTACGACAACCCGTACCAGGAGTGGATCGGCGCCCTCATCCGCGCGGACGTCTTCGGCTGGACCTGCCCCGGCGACCCCGCCCGCGCGGCCGGTCTGGCCCGCCGCGACGCCGTGCTCTCCCACACCGGCAACGGCGTCTACGGCGCCATGTTCGCGGCCGCGCTGATCGCGGCCGCCTTCACCGCGCCGACCGTACGGACCGCGCTGGAGGGCGGGCTCGGCGTGATCCCGGAGAGCAGCCGCCTGGCCCGTGCCGTGCGCCGCGTCATGTCGCTGCACGAGGCCGGGCTGAGCTGGGCGGACACGGTGGACACCGCGACCGCGGAGAGCGCCGGAGGCTGGCTCCACACCGTCCCGAACGCGGCCGTCCTCACCGCGGGGCTGCTGTACGGCGACGACGACTTCACCCGCACCGTCGCGCTCACCGTGTGCGGCGGCCTGGACACCGACTCCAACGGGGCGACGGCGGGCTCGGTGGCCGGCGTCCGCACCGGCGCCGCCGCCCTTCCCGGCCACTGGAAGGACCCGCTCGACGACACGGTCCGCAGCGCGGTCTTCGGCTTCGACGGAGCGCGGATCAGCGCGCTGGCCGAACGCACCGCGCGCCTGGCGACGACCGGTTCGTAGCGGGGCGGGTGCTGCTGGTGGAGCCCAACTACCGTGCGGGATGGGAGACTTCCGGGCGGGACGGTGGAGTCGGACAGGGGGTGGACGCCCTGGACTGGGTGCCCGGTGCGGCACGGCCGCCGCTGGTGGCGTACTCGCCGACGGCTCCGGTCCGGCGGAGCTGGAGGACGGCCACCGGGCGGGCTGAGCCGCAGGAACCGATATCCGCTCGCCCCGGCGGTCCGGGCGCCCTACCCTCGGCCCCATGGGCAAGCCTCTCGTGGCCATTCTCAGTGGCGCAGGTATCTCCACCGACTCCGGAATCCCCGACTACCGGGGCCCCAACGGCTTGTGGCGGCGCGATCCCGAGGCGGAGAAGCTCGTCACGTACGAGTACTACATGGGCGATCCGGAGATCCGCCGCCGGTCCTGGCTGATGCGGCGGGACACCCGGGCGCTGCGGGCCGAGCCCAACGCCGCCCACCGGGCCGTCGCCGAGCTGGAGCGGTCGGGGGTGCCGGTCCGGGTGATCACGCAGAACGTGGACGGGCTGCACCAGCTCGCCGGGATGCCCGCCCGCAAGGTGCTCGAACTGCACGGCACCGCCCGGGAGTTCGTCTGCACCCGGTGCCATGCGCGCGGGCCGATGGACGAGGCCCTGGACCGTCTCGACGCCGGTGAGGACGATCCCCCGTGCCGGGAGTGCGGCGGCATCCTGAAGACCGCCACCGTGATGTTCGGCGAACGTCTGGACCCGGTGGTGCTCGGCGAGGCCGTGGCCGTCACCAAGGCCTGCCAGGTGTTCATAGCCGTCGGCAGCAGCCTCCAGGTGCAGCCCGCCGCCGGCCTCGCGGGGGTCGCCGCCGACCACGGCGCCCGCCTGGTCGTCGTCAACGCGGAACCGACGCCGTACGACGACCGGGCGGCCGAAGTGGTCCGCGAGCCCATCGGGACCGCGCTGCCCCGGCTGCTGGCCGCCCTGGCCGAGGACCCGGCGGCCGGCTGACCGGCGGCCGGCTGACCGGCGGCCGGCCCACTCAGAACAGGGCCATGTCCGCGCCGCGTTCGAAGTCCAGCAGGCGGCGCTTGCGGTCGAGGCCGCCGCCGTAGCCGGTGAGGCTGCCGTCGGTGCCGACGACGCGGTGGCAGGGCACGATGATGCCCACCGGGTTGCGGCCGTTGGCGAGGCCGACGGCGCGGGAGGCGCCGGGACTGCCGAGGGCGTCGGCGAGTTGGCCGTAGGTGCGGGTCTCGCCGTAGGGGATGCGGCTGAGCTGTTCCCAGACGCTGCGCTGGAACGGGGTGCCGCGCAGGTTCAGTTCGACGGTGAACTCGCGCAACTCGCCCGCGAAATAGGCCGCGAGCTGTTCCCGCGCCGCGGCGAAGCAGCGCGGGGAGTCGTCGCGCGGGCCGAAGCTCTCCTCGGGCGGGCGGTGCCGCTGGCCGGTCATGTAGAGGCCGCACAGGGCACCGTCGTCGGCGGCGACCAGGGTGAGGTGACCGTACGGGCTGTCGGTCACGGTATGGCACGTCACGGGGGCACCTTCTCACACGGGGAGGAAGTTGATCGGGTGGCTGTCGGTCGCCCACAGGTACTGCACCGCGTACGCCCGCCACGGGCGCCACGCCTCGGCGCGGGCGGTGAGCGCCGCGGGGGTGGACGGCAGGCCGAGCGCGCCCGCCGCGCGCCGGATGCCGAGGTCGGTGGGGAGGAAGGCGTCCGGGTCGCCGAAGGCGCGCATGGCGATGACGTCGGCCGTCCAGGGGCCCAGGCCGGGCAGCGCGAGCAGCCGGGCGCGGGCCTCGGCCCAGTCGGACTCCACCCCCAGGTGGAGGGTGCCGTCCGCGAGGCGGCCCACCAGGGTGGTGAAGGTGGTGCGCCGGGTGCGGGGCATCGCCAGGGTCCCGGGGTCGACGGCGGCCAGCGCCTCGGGCGACGGGAAGAGGTGGGTGAGTCCGCCCTCGGGGTCGTCCAGGGGCTTGCCGTGGGCGGTGACCAGCCGGGCCGCGTGGGTGCGGGCGGCGGCGGTGGACACCTGCTGTCCCAGGACGGCCCGGACGGCGAACTCGGCCTCGTCCACCGTGCGCGGCACCCGGCGGCCCGGCGCCTTGTCGACCAGCGGGGCGAGCAGCGGGTCGGTGCGCAGCCGGTCGTCGACGGCGACCGGGTCGGCGTCCAGGTCGAGCAGCCTGCGGCAGCGGCTGATCGCCACCGCGAGGTCGCGCAGGTCGCTGAGGGTGAGGCGGCAGGCGATGTGGTCGGGGCGGGGGCTGAGGGCGACGATGCCGTGGCCGTACGGCAGCCGGAGGGTGCGGCGGTAGGCGCCCTCGCGCCACTCCTCGACGCCGGGTACGGCCGTCGCGGCGAGGTGGCCGAAGAGGTTGTCCGGGTTGAGCGGGGCGCGGAAGGGCAGGCGCAGGCCGAGGGCGCCCGGGGCGCTGTCGCCCGGCGCGCGGCCGGCCGGTACGCGGTGGCGCAGCTCGGTCGGGGAGAGGGCGAAGACCTCGCGGACGGTGTCGTTGAAGGCGCGGATGGAGGCGAAACCGGCCGCGAAGGCGATCTCCGCCATGGGCAGCGCGGTGGTCTCGATGAGCAGCCGCGCGGTCTGGGCGCGCTGGGCGCGGGCGAGCGCGAGGGGACCGGCGCCCAGCTCGGCGAGGAGCTGCCGCTCCACCTGGCGGGTGCTGTAGCCGAGCCGGGCGGCGAGGCCGGGCACGCCCTCGCGGTCCACGACGCCGTCGGTGATCAGGCGCATGGCGCGGGCCACCAGGTCGGCGCGCTGGTTCCACTGCGGTGAGCCGGGGCTGGTGTCCGGGCGGCACCGCTTGCAGGCCCGGAACCCGGCCTGCTGGCAGGCGGCCGCGCTCGGGTAGAACGTCATGTTCCGCGGCTTCGGGGGGACGACGGGGCAGCTTGGCCGGCAGTAGATCCGGGTGGTCAGCACGGCCGTGTAGAACCATCCGTCGAACCGCGCGTCCTTGGACTGCACGGCGCGCACGCAATGCTCCCGGTCGAGGTGCGTCGCTGTCTGCATGTCTCCAGGATGACCAGCGCTAACGCGGGGCGCTGGCGGATTTCCGACACGTACGCCGGGCGGTGCGCGGGCGTTCTCGCGTTCCTACCGGGCCCGCCGCCGGAAGGCGCCGACCCACTCCGCCGTGGTGCCCAGCCCGCCGAACGTGTAGAAGTGCACCTTGACCACGCCGTGGCGCGCGGGGTCGTACCGTTCGCTCAGCGCGTGCAGGAAGCGGTCGGGGCCCGCGGTGCCCAGCAGGTTGGTCAGGGAGAAGCCGTACTTGCGGGCGACGGAGGCGCTGGTGCTGACGCCGAAGCGGGTGGCGTAGCCGACGAGGCGGCGGATGCCCGCGGGGCCGGGCACGCCGATGCGGACGGGGAGGTGGACGCCCCGGGCGCGGACGGCCTCCAGCCAGCGCAGGACCGGTTCGGCGTCGAAGCCGAACTGGGTGATGACGTCGCCGGTGAAGGGCCCGGCGCCGATGGCCGCCGCCTTGTCGGTGAGCGCCGACCACAGCGCGGGGCCGGTGATCGCGGGGTGGCCCTCGGGGTAGCCGCTGATGCCGATGTGGCGCACGCCGTAGCGCTGGAGCAGTCCGGTGCGGATGACGGCGAGGGCGTCCTCGTACGGGCCTTCGGGGCGGGCGGGGTCGCCGCCGACGACGAAGACGTTGTCCGCGGTGCCGTCGGCGGCGAGGCCCGCGAGGAACTCCTCCAGGGCGGCGGGCGAGGGCAGTCGGCGGGCGGAGATGTGGGGCACGGGCACGAAGCCGAGCCGGCGGACCGCGCGGGCCGCGGCGAGCCGGGTGGCGTGGTCCTCGCCGGCGAGGAAGGTGACGTTGATCCGGGTGCCCTGCGGGATGCTGCCGCGCGCCGCCTCCAGTGCGGGCACGTCCTTGCCGGTCATCTCCAGCGAGAAGTCGTCCAGCAGGGCGGTGCCCACCGCGGCGGGGGCGGTGACGGCGGGGTTCATCGGTCTCCTTGCGGCTCGGGCGCTGCGGGGCTGGCCGGCCGGGGGTGGCGGCCCCGGCCGATGATGCCACGCGGCCCGGTACGCGCCGCGCAGGCCCCTGCCGGTGGCCGCGGGTCACCGGCAGGGGGTGACGGCCCCGTCACGGTGCGGGACGGAGCCGGGCCGGTCAGGAGGGGACCGGCGCGGGGGGCGGGGCCGGCTGGCCGGCCTGGGCGAGGCCCAGTTGCGCGCTGAGCAGGTGGGCGTCGAGCAGGCCCACCTCGGAGGTGCGGGCGGCCCGCGCGTAGCCGTTCAGCATGCGCTTGGTGAGGACGAGGGCCTCGGGCGCGCGTCGCAGCAGCGGTCTGATCCAGGCGTCGACCGCCGCGTCCAGGGAGTCCCGGGGCGCGACCTTGTGCAGCAGGCCGATCCGCTGGGCGGTGGCCGCGTCGAAGTTCTCGCAGGTCAGCATGAGTTCCCGGATGCGGGAGACGCCGGCCTCGGCGACCAGCCGGCCCATGGCGCCGCCCCAGGCGGGGGGCAGGCCGAGGGCTACCTCGGGCATGCGGAACCGGCAGTCGTCGGCGCCCGCGCGCAGGTCGCAGTAGGAGGCGAGGGCGAGGCCCGCGCCGATGACCCGGCCGTGCAGCCTCGCGACGGTGATCGCGTGGGTGTTCTCCAGGGCCTCGCACACGCGCAGCGCCTTGTCGTTCATGCGGCGCAGGGCGGTGCCGGTGGGATCGTGTGCCAGCGCCGTCTGGAACTCGGTGCGCTCGGCGCCCAGGTTGAAGTCGTCGCCCGCCCCGGTCAGCAGCAGGACACGGATGTCCGGCCGGTCGTGGAGGGCGTCGAGGACGGCGAGGAGGTCGTCGAGGGCGGCGACCGTGAGGGTGTTGTCCTTCGGCGTGGCGCCGAGCCGGACCCTCAGCACGGGTCCGTCGGCGTCCGCCTGGATCGCCGTGACGGCGAAGGGACGGCGGGGGGCGGCCGGTACGGCCGTCGCGGGTATGCCGGTCATGTCGGCGGTGTCGGTCATGCGAGGGTGACGTCCAGGTTCAGCAGTCGTCTGAAGGCCACGCGCGGCGCCCAGGTCGGGCGGCGGACCAGGGTGAGCTGGGGGAAGCGCGTGACCAGTTGGTGGAGGAGGGTCTGGGCCTCCAGGCGGGCCAGGGGCGCGCCGAGGCAGTAGTGGATGCCGCCGCTGAAGGCGAGGTGGGCGGGCTTGCGGTGCATGTTGAACAGTTCGGGGTCCTCGTGCTTGGCCGGGTCGCGGTGCGCGGCGCCGACCAGTAGGTGGACCATCTCGTCCTTGCGTATCTCCACGCCGCCCAGTTCGCAGTCGCGCGAGGAGACGCGGCTGATGACGTGGGTGGGCGGGTCGTAGCGCAGCGACTCCTCGACGGCGGCCGGCACCAGGTCGGGCTGGACGGTGAGCCGGTCCCACTGGCGGGGGTGTTCGAGGAGCAGCAGGGCGGTGGTGGACAGCAGGGTGGTCGTGGTCTCCAGGGCGGCCAGGAGCACGAACAGGGCGAGGAAGTAGACGGCCTCGTCGGCCTTTTCCTGGTCGCTCTCCATGCCGTCCCACACCGCGATCCAGCGGGAGACGGGGTCGTCCCCGGGACGGGCGCGCCGCTCGCGCACCAAGTCGGTGAAGTAGGCGCGCAGTTCGGCGGTGGCCGCGTCGGAGAGTGCCAACTGGCTGGCGGAGGGGAGAAGTTCCTGGGTGAAGACCTGGTCGTGCGTCAGTTCGCGCAACCGGGGGTGGTCGGCCGTGGGCAGGCCGAGCCAGTGTCCGATGACGGCGACCGGCAGTTCCTCGGCGACCAGTTCGTTGAGGTCGGCCTCGCCGTCGTGCAGCCGCTCGGCGAGGTTGTCGAGCAGCCTGGTGGTGAACTGCTCGGTTATCCCGCGCATGTCGTCCAGGGAGCTGCGGTCGAACATGCCCGCCGAGCGGCGCACCCAGGTGTGTTCCGGGGGGTTGAGGGCGGGCAGGGTGCGGCTCATCTCCCGGGCGGACGGCGCCATCCAGCGGGTGCCGTCGCCCTGTTGTTCTCGCCAGCGGGCGTCCGGCTCCAGCCAGTCCCTACTGCGTACGACCTGGTCGCAGACGTCGAATCCGGTCACGAGGTAGCCGCCCCAGGGTGCGGCGGCCACCGCACCCCGGGAGCGGAGTTCCGCGTAGACCGGAAACGGGTTGGCCTGTCCCTTGGCCGTGCGCAGACGGGAGAA
The DNA here is from genome assembly GCF_040706415.1 of Streptomyces sp. NPDC048106. Taxonomy (NCBI): domain Bacteria; kingdom Bacillati; phylum Actinomycetota; class Actinomycetes; order Kitasatosporales; family Streptomycetaceae; genus Streptomyces; species Streptomyces sp. NPDC048106. The sequence continues at coordinate 85,454 of NZ_JBEZND010000037.1, forward strand.
GAGCGATACGGCGAAGCGTCTGTCGGCGGGTGAAGTGGTGACTGTTTCCACAATGACCCTTTCTTGATCTAGACATCAGCCCGCATGCATACCCTCCGCTTCATACGCACATACAAGGTGACTATGCGCGAAGCGAGTTGCCTTCGTCACTCTCCCCTGGTCCATGCCAGGAAGCGGCTGAACAGGCCTCCCTTGGGCTTCGGCGCACCGCTCGCCGCCGGCCGGGCGGTGGCCGCGACGGGGCGGGCGGAGACCCCGGCGGGAGATTCCGCCTTCTGGGCCGCGGTCGGCACGACGATGCGCGGGGAGAAGCGCACCGGCAGCGCCACCAGGGAGCGGCTCCACGGCGCCGGGACCCAGCTCAGGTCCTTGAACGGCATGCGGACCTCGATGTCCGGGAGCCGGTTGAGCAGGGACTCCACGGCGGTCACCGCGATCACGAACGCCGGGTCCTTGGCGGGGCAGGTGTGCGGGCCCGCGCCGAAGGCCAAATGCGCCTTGGCGCTGAGCTGTTCGCGGTGCTCGGCGAGCCGGGGATCGGTGTTGGCCGCCGCGAAGGAGATCAGCACCGGGTCGTTCGCCCTGATCACGCGGCCGCCCAGCTCCACGTCGTGCGTGGGGTAGTGGGCCGCGTAGTTGGCGATGGGCGCGTAGTTCCACAGCACCTGGGTGACGGCGTCCTCGACCGGCAGGCCCGGCTGCCACTCGTCGCCGAGGATCAGCGCGCTCGCGGTGCCGATCGCGGCGGACAGCGGCGTGGTGCCGCCCGAGAGCAGGGTGACGAGCTGGTGCAGCACCTCCTCGTCGGTGAGCTGCGCCGAGTGCTGCATCAGACGCGTCGTCAGGTCGTCGCCGGGGTTGCGGCGCTTGAGGGTGATCAGCTCGTTCAGCGCCTCGGCCAGCAGCTGGTCGGCGCCGCTGCTGCCGGAGAAGATGCCGGTGATGCCGGCGATGACGCGGTCACCGATCTCGGGCGGGCAGCCGAACAGATCGCTGAAGACCAGCAGCGGCAGCGGCTGGGCGTACTCCGCCATCAGCTCGGCCTGGCCCATCCGCTCGGAGCTGAAGCGGCTGATCAGGTAGTCGGCCGAGGCCTGCGTCTGACGCACCAGCTGCAACTCGTTGACGGTGGCCAGACTGTCGGTGACGGCCTGACGCAGCCGGGCGTGCGCCGCGCCGTCGCTGAACAGCGCGTTGGGCCGGTACGCCAGCATCGGCAGCGCGGGGCTGTCCTCGGGCACGCGGCCCTCGTGCAGGGCGTTCCAGCGCCGCGAGTCGCGGACGAAGGAGGCGGGGTTCTGGAGGATGTAGAGCGCGGCGTCGTAGCTGGTGACCAGCTCGACCTCGACGCCGGGCGCGATGTCCACCGGCGCGCTCGGGCCGAGGCTGCGCAGATAGGCGTAGTGGCCGTCCGGGTCGGAGCCGAACTGGGGGCCGTAGAGCGGGATGTTCCCGTGTGCGGGGCAGCCGGGGGGCGGCTCTATGCCGGGTCGCTGCTGCATGAGCGGGGGCTCCTAGTCGATGAGGGAGAGAAGGTGGTGCACGAGGGTGATCAGCGCGCGCGCCGACGACTGCTCGTCGCGGACGTCGCAGGGGACGACGGGGGTGTCCGCGGAGAGGTTGAGCGCCTCGCGCACCTCGGAGAGCGGGTAGCCGGGTGTGCCGTCGAAGTGGTTGACCCCGATGGCGTACGTCAGCCCGAACCGCTCGACCAGGTCGAGGATGGGGAACGACTCGGACAGCCGCTCGGGGTCGACGAGGACGAGCGCGCCCAGGGCACCCCGGGACAGCTCCTCCCACATCTCCTTGAAGCGTTCCTGGCCGGGGGTGCCGAAGAGGTACAGCACCACCTCGTCGTTGATGGTCAGACGGCCGAAGTCCATGGCGACCGTCGTGGTGGTCTTGTCGGGGGTGCCCGACAGATCGTCGAAGCCCTCGCTGGCCTCGGTGATCTCTTCTTCGGTCCGCAGCGGCTCGATCTCGGAGATGCTGGCGATACACGTGGTCTTGCCGACCCCGAAGTGCCCGACCACGAGCACCTTCACCGCCGTACGGACACCTGAGTCCAGGTACACGAATCACGCTCCGAATCGGGCTCTGAGGCCGTCGAGCACGGCGTTCAGTACATCTCGGTCGACACGTTCCGCGCGGGGCACCGGCTTCCGCGCGATGATCAGGCCGCCGTCCTCCATCTCGGACAGGAGGATCCGGACGACCCCCAGTGGCAGGTGGGTGTGGGCGGCCACCTCGGCCACGGACAGGAAACCGTCCATGACCAGGTCCAGGACCTGCCGGGCCTCCGGGGTGAGCGTGCGCACCGTGGTGGCGGCGTGCTCGCTCGCGGACACCAGCGTCGTGTGTCCGTAGGCGTGTTCCGGGGGCAGGGACCGCCCGTTCGTGATCACGAAGAACGGGACTAACGCGGAGGTGAGTTCCAGATCCTCTTCCGGCTCGTCGCTCACGTGCGGCTCGCCTCCCCGCGCGGGGCCAGATACGCGTCGAGGCGCGGCACCACCCCGTGCAGCCGGGTGGTGAACTCCTCGATGTCCGCGTCGTGCTGGGCCGCGGCGGCGAGGAAGGCGCCCCGTCCGGCCGAGATCAGGAAGATCCAGCCGTGCTGGAACTCGATGACCGTCTGCCGCCAGGAGGCGTCCGGCTGGGCGCCGGCGAACTGGGCGGTGGCGCGGCTGTAGGCGTGGATGCCGGTCATCGCGGCGGAGATGGTGTCCGCAAGGTCCTGGCTCATGCCCGTGGTGGCGCCGCGGGGCAGTCCGTCACCGCCCAGCAGGACCGCGTGCCGGGCGCCGCGCACCTCGCTGATCACCTCGTCCAGGTCGGCGATCCGGATCCCGGTGCCGATCTCCTGGCCGGTGTGGGCGCGCTGGGCGCGCGCCCCGGCCTCGTCGGCGTGCACCCGGGGCGGCGAGGTGAGGTTGTTGCCGAGCCGGGCGACGAGCCGGTGCATGCGGAAGGAGATCTGCTGCATGTCGACGTCGGGTGCCGCGGCCGCCGCCAGATAGGCGCCCTGCCCGGCCCCGATCAGGAAGATCCAGCCGTGCGAGAACTCGATGATCGTCTGGTTCCACTGCCGGTCCGGGCCGTCCCCGGCGAAGTGGGACGTGGCCCGGCTCAGCGACTGCATGCCCGCCATGGCCGCGGAGATGGTCCGCACGTCCTTCTGGGCCATGCCGTCGGTCGCCCCGCGGGGCAGGCCGTCCGCGGACAGCAGGACGGCGTGGCGTGCCTTGGGCACGTTGGCCACGATGTCCTCGAGCATCCACGACAGGTCGGTGATCATGTGTCATCGGACCCTTCGGACGGTGCCGCGGAGAGGTTGCGGCCGGAGAGCGTGCCGCGCTGGAAGGCGCCCAGGCTGCGCCCCGCCGCACGGCCGGCGTCCTCCGCCGCCGTGACCTGCGGCAGGCCGACGGTGTCCTGGTCGGGGACGCTGGCGATGGGCACCTGGCGGGCGCCGCGCCGGGGCAGGCCGTTGGCGGTGCGCGCCACGGGCTCGGGCCGGGCGGGCACACCGGGCTGCTCGACAACGGGCTTGGCTTCTTCCACCGGGGCCGTCTCCTCCTCGGTCCACAGCTCCTCGGGCAGCAGCACGACCGCGCGCACGCCGCCGTAGCGGGAGACGCCGGTGACGTCCACCCGGAAGCCGTACTGCTGGGACAGCAGGCCGATCACCGGGAAGCCGAACTTGGGCTGGTTGCCCAGCTGGGACAGCCGGGGGCGGTACTGGCCGGAGAGCAGGCTGCTGGCCTTCTGCCGCTCCTCGTCGTTCATGCCGACGCCCGCGTCGTCGATGACGATGCACAGGTTCTTCTGCACCCGCTGGAACGTCACCTCGATGGGCGAGCCCTGCTGGGAGAAGCTGGCGGCGTTGTCGAGCAGCTCGGCGACGGCGAGCGCGACGGGCGAGACCGCCGACGCCTTCAGCGCGAAGCCGGTCTGCTGCATGATCTCCACGCGCCGGAAGTTGCGGATCTGTCCCTGGGCGCTGCGCACCACGTCGTAGACGCTCGCGGCGCGGCTGCGGCGGCCCAGCGGGGCGCCGCACATGACCGCGATGCCCTGCGCCTTGCGCGCCATCTGCGCGTTGGCGTGGCCGACCTCCAGCAGGTCGCCGAGGACCGAGTGGCCGCCGTACTTGCGCTGGATCTCCTCCAGCAGCGCCAGTTGCTCGGCGGCGAGGCTCTGCAGGAAGCGCGCGGAACCCTTGAGCACGGCCTTGGTGCTGTCCTCCGCCGCCTCCTCGGCTTCCTGGATGGTCTTGGCGTGGTCGGTCCGGTGCTGGTGGAGCTCTGCTCGTAAAGTGGCCAGTCGGCCGTCGGCCTCGCTCAGTCTCTGGGTGAGGGCGGCCTCGGACCTGTCCTTGTTCGCCGCTATGGCCTTGGCGCGACGACTGAGAACCACGGCCGCGGCGACGCCGAGCGCCGCCACGACAACCAGGCACCAGACAAGTGCGTCTCGAATCATGGAAACCTTTCCTGGCGGTTAGCCTGCGGCCGTTGGCGGAAGTGCACCGCACCACCGGTGGGACGACCGGTCGCGAACGGGGCGGGCAGGTCACGCGGAGGACCGGACCGAAACCGTTTTCTGCGGTGCCTGAGCCGAGGGGACCAAGGTCACAGACGCGGGGATGCTATCACCCGCTTAGCGGAACCTTTGCCCCTGCGAGGCACGCCAACGGCCCTGCTCACCGCATGGGTTGCGGCGGTTACGCGCTGCTTCCCGGACAATTCCGGATCGGACTCGGGCAGTTGTCCCGAAGCGGTGACAAGAGGGCATGAAGAGGCGGCCGCGTCAGTCGATCTGACGGGCCGGCATCGGGCGCGCGACGGGGAGGCGGGGGGGGGGGGGCCCCCCCCCCCCCCCCCCCCCCCCCCCCCCGCGGGGGGGGTAGGTGGGGCCCCCGGCCCCGGGGGCGGGCCGCCGCCCC
>NZ_JBEZND010000037.1:90408-94036 GCF_040706415.1 Streptomyces sp. NPDC048106
AGCCGATCACCCTGGGCATCTACCAGTACATCGGCGCGCACGTCGGCGACTGGGGCTCGGTCATGGCCGCCTCCGTGCTGTCCGCGCTCCCCGCTGTGCCGGGTTACTTGACGGAGCCGCCGGAGATGCCGGCGGCGATGTACTTCTGCGCGAGCACGAGCAGGACCGCCGCGGGGATCGCGGACAGCACGGAGGCGGCCATGACCGAGCCCCAGTCGCCGACGTGCGCGCCGATGTACTGGTAGATGCCCAGGGTGATCGGCTTGACGTCGTCGGTGGTGTTCAGGGTGAGCGCGAACATGAAGTCGCTCCACGCGTACAGGAAGGAGAACAGCCCCGCGGTGATCAGCGCGTTGCGGCTCATCGGCAGCACGACCTGGACGAAGGTGCGCAGCCGGCCGGCTCCGTCCATCTCGGCCGCCTCGATGACCTCACGCGGGATGGCCACCATGAAGGACCGCATCAGCACGATCGCGAACGGGATGCCCAGCGAGGCGTCGGCCAGCATCAGACCGAAGTAGGAGTTGACCAGGCCCAGGTCCACGTACGCGCTGTACAGCGCGTTGGCGATGACGATGCCCGGAACCATCTGCGTGATCAGGGTGCCGAACACCACGGTCCTGGTGCCGCGCAGCCTGAACTGCGCGAGACCGTAGGCGGCCGGCGCGGCGAACGCCAGGCAGATCACGACGGCGCCGAGCGCCACCGCGAGCGAGGTCAGCAGATGGCCGCCCTGCTCCTTGAGGGCCGAGGAGAAGCCGGACAGGTCCAGGCTGTGCGGGACCGCGTCCACTTCCAGCAGTCCGGACTGGGGCTGGAGCGCGGTGTCGACCATCCAGTACAGCGGGAACAGCATCACGCACAGGATGAGGATGCCGACGGCTGTCGTGCCCCAGCGGCGCTTCGGCTTGCCGGCGGCCGGGGCGGCGGGAGTGGTGGTCGCCATGCCGGTCACTTCCCCTCGTTGCGGTTGGCCCGCAGGTAGAACACCGCGAAGACGGCGGAGATCAGGATCAGGATGTTGCCCACCACGGCACCGGCCCCGAAGTCCAGTTGGACGAAGGAGTCCTGGTACGTCAGCGTGCCGAGCGTCTGCGTGGAGTCGGCGGGGCCCCCGTCGGTGAGCGCGAGGACCAGGTCGAGGATCTTGACCGTGGACATGAAGCCCAGCACGAGCACGACCGTGATGACCGGCTTCAGCAGCGGCAGGGTGATCGAGCGGAAGGTGCGCCAGGCGGACGCGCCGTCGAGCGCGGCGGCCTCGTACACCTCGCGCGGGAGCTCCTGGAGGCCGCCGTAGAGGATCACCATGTTGAACGGGATGCCGATCCAGATGTTCACCAGGATCACGGCGAGCAGCGCCACGTGGGTGCTGGTCAGCCACGGGGTGTGGCCGATGCCGAACAGTCCGAGGAAGGAGTTCAGCACACCGGTGTCCTGGTCCAGGATGCGCCGCCAGACGATGCCGGAGACGACCATGGGCACGAGCCAGGGCAGCAGGAGGAGCGCGCGCAGCACGCCGCCCAGCGGGAACCTGCGGTTGAAGAACACCGCCAGGCCCAGACCGACGCAGAACTGCCCGAGCAGCGAGCCGACGGTGAAGACGATCGTCTGTCCCAGGGCCTTGCCGAACAGGTCGTCGCCGAAGACGTTGCGCCAGTTGTCCAGGCCGTTGAAGGGGGCCTTGCCGGTGAAGAAGGTCGACGGCGTGTAGTGCTGGAAGCTCATCACGATGTTGCGGACGAGCGGGTAGCCGAAGAACAGCAGCATGAACAGCACGGCGGGGGCCACGAAGCCCCATTGCGCGAGGGTGCGGCGCCGGCGGGTGCGGGCCGGGTCGGGGGCGTTCTTGGCGGCGGTGGTGCCGGTGGCCGCCGGGGCGGGAACAGCAGCGGTGGTGGACATCGTCGTTACCTCACTTCCCGCTCTCGACGCGCGCCTGCGCGTGCTTCAGTGCCGATGCGCTGGACTCGCCGGTGAGCGCCGACTGGAACGCGCTCTGCAGGGCGAGGGAGATCGAGGTCCAGCCGGAGCCGACCTTGGCGGTGCGCGAGCGCGCCACCGCGACCTGGTCGGCCAGCGAGCTGAGCGAGGGGACCTTCTCGCGCCAGGTGGCGGCGGCCTTCTGGTTGGCCGGGATCATCCAGCTGTTGAGCGCGTAGGTCACCTCCTCCTGCTCGCCGGTCATGCAGTTGACGATCTTCGCGGACGTCTTCTCGCGCGCGGTGTCGCCGATCTCCGGGATGGTCAGCTCGCCGCCGCCCAGCGGACCCACGGACTTGTCGCCGGTCTTCGGGACCGGGATCCGCGCGATGCCCCAGTGCAGGCTCTTCTTGGTGTTGAGGGTCTCGACCTGCCAGGGGCCGTTGATCATCATGGCGGCGTTGCCGGCCATGAACTGGTCGTTGACGTCGGCCTGCGTCCAGTTGATCGTCGACTTCGACAGGGAGCCGTCGGACAGCAGCGCCTTCCAGTAGTCCAGCGCCTCGACCACCGGCCGGCCGGCGAGGTCGGTCTCGTCGCCGCCGTTGGACCACATGAACGGCGTGAACTGGTAGACGCCGTCCTCCGCGCCGCCGGCGCTGAGGGCGATGCCGTACTGGTGGCCCCGGGTGAGCTGCTTGGCCGTCCGGCGCATCTCGTCCCAGGTGGTGGGCACCTTGAGGCCGGCCTTCTTGAGGATGTCCTTGTTGTAGAAGAGCGCGAGGGTGTTCACCGTGCGCGCCGCGCCGTAGTACGTGCCGTGATAGGAGCCGTAGTCGACGATGCCCTGCGGTACGTCGGTGGTGTCGACGCCCAGCTTCCTCAGGTCCAGCAGGCCGCCGGTCTCCGCGAAGGTCGGCATCTCGGAGCCGTCGAACTGGATGATGTCCGGAAGCGACTTCGAGGACGCCATCCGCAGCGACTTGGTCATGACCTGGTCGGCCGGGACCGACTGCTGCTTGATGGTGATGCCGAGCTGCTTGCCGCAGCGTGCGAGCGTCGCCGCGTCCCAGCCGTGGTACGAGTCGTCCGTCGAGGAGTTCAGGAGGGTGTACACGTCGGGGTCGCGGGACTGACCGCAGCCGGCCAGCGCGACGGTGCCGACGAGCGCGGAGGCGACGGTGAGCGGGACGAGGACGCGACGGCGGACCCGCCGGCGTCCGGGACGTGCCCCGTTCGAGAGGTGTGTTGTCACGATGGTGCCCTTGCCTGGGAGGGGTACCGGCTCCGGCGGGCCAGGTGTCCGGCGGAGAGGAGAGGGAGCGGGCCCGTGGCCCGGGGCGCGGTTCCTTGCGGACGCGCGCCCGTGGAGGTGGCCGGCCTCCCGTGCCCGGCGCGCGCGGCGCGGGGCACGGGTCGGGTGGCCCGGGGGTCAGCGCGCGGCGAGGAGGTGGTCCATCGCCAGCTGGTCGAGGCGTTCGAACGCCATGCCGCGCGCGGCGGCGGCGTCGACGTCGAAGTCCTCGAACGCGGTGCGGTCGGCGAGCAGGGCGTCCAGGCCGTCGGCCGCGGTCGGCTGGGCCAGCTCGTCCAGGCGCGCCGCGCGCAGTGCCTCCTGGACCTCGGGGTCGGCGCGGAAGGCGGCCGCGCGCTCCTTGAGGATCAGGTAGTTGCGCATGCAGCCCTCGGCCGAGGCCCACACGCC
>NZ_JBEZND010000038.1:0-93828 GCF_040706415.1 Streptomyces sp. NPDC048106
GGCTGCACACCTACAATCACCACCGCGGACACACCGCGCTGAAAGGCCAACCACCCGCCAGCCGCGTCCCCAACCTCACGGGTCAATACACCTAGCGCATGAGCCCGATCCCCGTCAGCACCACCGCCCCGGCCACCAGGCGCAGCCGTCCGAACGGCTCCCGGAACACCAGGGTCGCGATGACCGCGGCGACGAGGATGCCGGTCTCGCGCAGGGCCGCGACCGCGGCGACCTGGCCGTGTGCCTGGGCCTGGACCACGAGGCCGTAGGCGGTCATGGAGAGCACTCCGCCGAGCAGGCCGGTGCCGAGGACCGGGCGCACCTGGGCGAACAGCGCGCCGCGGCGCCGGGCCAGCGCGATCAGGGGCATGACCGGGCCCTGGAGCAGGAACAGCCAGGCGGTGTAGGCGAGGACGTCGGAGGAGTGCCGCACGCCCATGCTGTCGACCAGGGTGTACGACGCGATGATCGCGCCCGAGCCCAGCGCGGCGCCGAGGGCCGGCAGCTGGGCGCGGCGGATGCGGCCGGAGGCGAGGGCCAGGGCGGCGAGGCCCCCGGAGACCAGCAGCACGCCCGCCGCCTGGACCGCGGTGAGCGCCCCGCCGAGCAGGGTCACCGAGGCGATGGCCACGAGCAGCGGGGCGACGCCGCGCGCCAGCGGGTACATCTGCCCGAAGTCGCCCAGTTGGTAGGCGCGCAGCAGGAAGAGCTGCGAGGCGACCTGGAGCGCGGCCGAGGCCGCGAGGAACGGCCAGGCGCCCGCCGGGGGCAGCGGGGTGAGGGTGACCAGAACGGCCGCGCAGCCGGTGCACGCGACGCTGATCAGCGTGAATCCGACGAGCTTGTCCGGGATCCGGTGGGCGATCGAGTTCCAGACGGCGTGCAGCACCGCGGCCGTGAGGACGGCGGCGAGCACTCCGGCGGACATGGTTCCTGGCATGGTGCGGCGACTCCCGGACGGGACGGAATGGAATTCCACGGTACGCTATGGCCATGGAACAGAATTCCACCAGTGGTTCCGCCGGTACCGGTGGTTCCCTCTCCGCACGGATCCGGGCCCGGCTCCCCGAACTGCGCGAGACCGAGGCCCGGGTGGCGCGGGTGGTGCTCGACCAGGGCGCCGCGCTGGTCCACCTCAGCGTCAGCGACGTGGCCGCGCTGGCCGGCACCGCGTCCTCCACCGTCGTCCGCACCTGCCAGCGGCTCGGATTCCGGGGCTTCCAGGAGCTGAAGCTGGAGGCCGCCCGGCACGCGGCCGCACCGCCCCCGCCGCCGGTGGACGAGCCCGCGGCCCACGCGCTCGCCGCCACCCTGCACGCCTCCCGCGACGCCCTGGACGGCGTCGCCGCGACCCTCGACACCGGCACGCTCACCGCCGCGGCCGAGGCCCTGCACGCGGCGTCGCGGGTCGTCGTCCTGGGCGCGGGGCTGTCCGGCGCGGTCGCCCTCGACGTCGCCTACCGGCTGCGCGCCCTCGGCTGGCCCGTCGACGCGCCGCCCGACCCCCTCACCGCCCAGCTCGCCGCCGCCCAACTCCCGCCGGAAGGCGTCTGTTTCGCCATCAGCCACACCGGGGCCACCCGCACCACGGTCGACGCCGCTCGGCGCGCCCGGCAGGCCGGGGCCACCGTGGTCACGCTCACCAGCTACGCCCGTTCGCCGCTGAGCGAGACCAGCCACCATGTGCTCGTCGCGGGCGGCCAGGACCTCGTGTTCGGCCTGGAGACCTCCGCCAGCCGGATCGCCCACCTCGCCGCGGTGGACGCCCTGACCCATCTCCTGATGGGCCTGCGTCCGGAGACCGCCCGGCGCCACCTCGACCTGTCCGCGGACATCACGGCCGACCACGCCTACTGAACACCCGTCAGAAGAAGGGGGGTTCACGCGGCCAGCGGGTCGAGGACCAGCGGCTCGATCCGGCCCTCCAGCATCTCGCCGAGCCCCCGGGCCGCGCACAGGTCCGGGCGCTCGGCGATGAACACCGGCATCCCGGTGGCCTCGCGCACCCTCTGGTCGAAGCCGGGCAGCAGCGCCGAGCCGCCGACCATGATGATCCCGCGGTCGGCGAGATCGGCCACGAGGTCCGGCGGGCACTCGCGCAGCACCTTGCCGATGCCGTCCAGGACGGCCGTCAGCGGCGTCTGGATCGCCTCCCGCACGGACGCCGTGTCCACCCGTACCGTGCGCGGCAGCCCGGTCGCCACGTCCCGCCCGTTGATCTCGGTCTGCGACGGGCCCTGCGGGGTGAGCCCGTTGCCGGACAGGGCCAGTTGCAGCGGACGTACCGACTGGCTGGGCAGCACCAGTTCGTGCGCGTGCCGCAGGTACTGCACGATCGCGTGGTCCACCGCCTCCCCGCCCACCGGAATCCGCTCGGCGGTGACGATCGAGCCCAGCGACAGCACCGCCACCTGGGTCGCCGCCGCCCCGCACACCATGATCATGGTGGCCTCGGGCCGCTCCACCGGCAGCCCGCAGCCCACCGCCGCCGCGATCAGCGTGTCCACCAGCTCCACCCGGCGCGCGCCGAGACCGAGCAGCGTCTCGATCGTCGCCCGCTGGGCCAGCGGATCGGCGTCGTGCGGGGTGCACGCGGCCGCCCGCAGCCGGGCCTTACGGCGCAGCGACCGGCGCATCTTGTCGCCCATCAGGTGCCGCAGCATGCGCTGGGCCATGTCGATGTCGACCACCGTGCCGCCCGAGATGGGCCGCACGACCCTGATGTAGTCGGGGGTCCGGCCGGTCATCTGTTCCGCGAAGTCGCCCACCGCGATCAGCGAGCCGGACCGCACGTTCACGGCCGCGACCGAGGGCTGGTCCACGACGAGCCCCGCGCCCTTCACGTACACCCGGGTTCGGGCCGCGCCCAGGTCGACGGCGAAGTGACAGCGGCGCAACTGCTCCAGGCTGACGGACACGGCAGCTCCTCCCGGGCGCGGGCATTCGGCTTTTCCTGCTCACCGCATCCTGCGCGGCGCGGGGGGCCGGGCGCCTTTTCTGGGGGGCCGGGCGGGGCGCCGCCGAACGGGGGTAATCGCCGGGCTCCCCGGAGTGTCGCCGGGTCAGGAGGCGCGGATCGCCTCCAGCAGCGGTTCCAGCGAGGAGACCACGGCCCCCGCGCCGCCCTCCCGCAGCAGCCGGCGCCCGGCGGCCGTGGGGGAGAACCCGACGAAGGGCAGGCCGAGCCGCTGGGCCGCGGTCAGCTCGGCGACCGAGGAGCCGAGCAGCACCCCGCGGCCGGCCGGCGTGCCGAGATACTCCAGCGCCCGCAGCGGACAGTGGGGGTCCGGCGTCAGCAGACCGAGATCCTCCCGCCGCCCGTGCACCCCCGCGAGCGGCAGCCGGTACGACTCCACGCCCCGCTGCACCGCCCGGGAACTCACGTCCGACACCACGCTCACCCGCCGCCCGGACTTGTGCAGCGCGCGCACCAGCGCGAGCGAGCGGTGCGTCATGGGCGCGTCGGGCACGGCGGCCAGCTCCAGTTCCTCCAGCCGGTCCCGCAGCAGCGGCCCGAGCCGGTCGTGGGCGAACGCGCGCAGCAGATCCAGCGGATGCGGGAACGCGTCCCGGCCGCCCGGCCCCGCGACCGCCGGCAGTGGCCCGCCCGCCAACGCGTCGGCGGGATCGCGGTGTTCGGCCACGATGTTCAGCAGATCGAGTACGGCCGCCCGTGCGCTCTGCGCCGTGAACAGCCGGGTGAGGGGCCCGTCGAAGCCGATCAGCACGCAGTCGGCCTCGGCGAGCAGCACCCCGGGCGGCGGGGCGGCGGCGGGCGCGGGGCCGGGCGCGCCGTCCGTGCCCAGCCGCACGGTGTACGACACGCTGAGCCCCGGCACCGGCCAGTCGCGCACCCCCTCGTTGACCGCGCGCTCGGCCGCGCCCGCCCGGCGCGCCGGATGCCGGCCGGTGATCCGGGCCGCGGCGCCGCGCAGGTGCTCCAGCAGCCGGGCGGAGACGGCGGCGACCCCGGCCCGGACGAAGGCGACGGGGTCGTCCACCTGCCAGGTCAGCTCCGCGACGGCCGTGAACACGGCCTTCCCGGAGCTGGGCAGGGACAGGGTGTGCCGGGCCTGCCGCACGGTGAGGTCGACCGTGTAGTACGTCTCGGGGCGGGGCGCCCGGGTGCCGTACGGGTGGATCGGGTCGAGCAGGGTGAGCGGGCCGTCGGGGCGGGTGTGCACGACGGCCGTACGGCCCGGGGCGGGGACGCCCAGCTCGCGCAGGTCCCGGGTGATGAACGGGCCCTGGACCAGCTCGCGTCCGGGGTACTCGGCGGTGAGCGGGCAGTGCCAGGCCGCCGGGGGCGAGTCGGGGGCGTCGTCGCTGTAGAGCGGTTCGAAGGGCGGCGCGTCCCGGGCGGCGGAGCTGGCCGCGAAGTCGTCGTACAGCGCGGGCGGTACGAGGACGTCGACGCCCCCGGCGGTCTCCGGCGGCCGGACGAAGACCGGTCCGAACGTCACGCGCAGCCGCGTCGGCTCGGCCAACCCGGCGAGTGCGAAGGGGAGTTCGCGCAGCGCGGCGGCCAGCACGGGCAGCAGATAGGTGCCGGGCTCGACGCCCACCCGGTAGCCGTCCGGGCGGGCCCGCACCTGGAACCGGCCGGCGGGCAGGGAGCGGGTGACGATCTCGTGCACGGCGGCTTCGAGCGTGATGCGGGCCTCGGGGCGGCCGGTGAGGTCGTCGGTGGTGAAGAGGATCTCGGTGCCGCCCGGGTCCGGGTGCCCGGGGGCGAGCCCGGCCAGGATCTCCGTGACCGTCCGCAGCGCCTCGGCGCGGCTGCCCTGGCTGATCGGCGCGGCGTCCAGGCAGGTCAGGACCGGTCCGTTCGGGGAAAGGACCACGGAACGGGCGGTCACCTCGCCGCGCGGTCCCTCCTGCGCGTACAGAGCGAGGACCGCCTCGCGGAGCCGCAGCCCCAGGGCGCGCACCTCGTCGCGGGACAGCCCCGAGGAGGCGTCGGCCACCTGCTGGTGCAGCGTCGGGCCCTCCACGAACTCCCGCACCAGGTAAGGCTTTCCCTCGGCGAAGCCGTGGCCGAGGACCCGGGCGATCCCCGGATGCGCCACCCGCGCGAGGCCCTGGCAGAGCTGATCGAAGGGTTCCCGGTACTCGCCGGGCACGTACCGGCACACGACGACCAGCGCGCCCCCGTCCCGCGCGTCCTCGGCGACCCACCCCCCGATGCCCGCGTCCGACCTCCGCACCAGCCGGTACCGGCCCGCGAACAGCCGCACGCCGGCGGCCGGCGCCAGCCTGCGCACACTGTCCTCGCTGAGCATGGCGACCGGCTGCCGCTCCACCGGCGTCGGCGTGCCCCCCGGGGACGGCACCACCGCCCGGAAGCCGCCCGGCGCCCGGCCCGCCAGCTCGTCGATGAACTCGCCCATGCGGTCCAGGAGTTCGACGGTCCGGTTGCGCTCGGTCCGGGGCAGCCCGAGCAGCAGCAGCTCCCGTACGCCCTCCCGGAAGGCGTACGAGCCGGGCGGGGCGCCCGGGAGCGTGGTGAGCATGCCGCTGAGCACGACCTCGGCCAGGTGCCGGGGCCGCGGCTCCGGTTCCACCGCGGCCTGCACCAGCCGCATCACCGGCAGGTCGGGCCGCCCCACCGCGAGATGCCCGGCCAGCCGGAACGCCTCCGGGGACGCCGTCGCCCGGAACCGCAGCACCAGTTCCTCGGCGGACAGCCTGCCGACGTCCGTACGGTCCTCCGCGTCGCCCGGCAGCGGCCGCCCCAGCCGGGCCGCCGCCGCCGGGAACCGGGTCCCGCCGGGCGCGCTGATCAGCCCGGCCCAGTTCGCCAGCCAGCGCGGCTCCGGCTCCAGCACCGGGAGCACCACCGCGCCCGCCCCGCCGTCGGTCTCCGGCCGCTCGTACGGCGCGAACGTGAGCGCGGCCGAGGGCGCCACGGGATGCGGCGCCGAAAGCCGGCCCGGCGCGGCGGGCAGCGCCGACTCCCGCCACAGATGTTCGGGCAGCGGCTGGACGACGGCCAGCGGCATCCGGCGCGCCCAGCGGTGCAGGGTGGTGTACCACAGGGTGCCGGAGGGGCCCTCCCGCCACTGGGGGCCCATGCAGTCGCTGATCAGCAGGGTGACAGTGCGGCCGTCGGCGGGGAGCCGCCCGTCGGGGCCGCGCACGGCGCCGTCGGCGTCGGCGCGGTACAGGGCGACCGTGCGGAAGGCGCCCGACTGGGCCAGCGCGGTGTGCAGTTCCCGGATCAGGGGCCGCCACACCGGCATCGTGGGACCGGCGTCGTACACCAGGTTCAGGCTCAGCCAGCGTTCCCGGGCGGGGCGCAGCACCGGCAGCCACCAGTCCGGGTCCGCGCCCAGGCGGGCGATGCGGTCGGCGGTGGCCCGCTCGTCCAGCTCCCGGCCCACGGGCGCGTCGACCCGGCGGCGCAGGGGGCGCAGCGCGCGCTGGAGGGCGAGCGGGTGGCGCAGCATCGGGGGCGCGGGGGCCAGCAGGGTGGTGTGCGGCCGGTGGTCCGCGGCGGGCGCGGGGGAGGGGAGGCGCAGCGGGACCCGGGAGGGGGGTTCCGGCGTGGGTGGCGCGGGGTCCGGCCGGTGGTCCTCCACCTCGGGGAGCCGGGACGGAGCTCCGGCGAGACCGGGTGGTGGCGCCGGTTCGGTGGTCCTCCGCGCCGGGGTGTCGTCCCCCGCGCGCTCGGCATCCGCCTCGCCGTCGTCGCCCATGTGCCGCGCCAGCCAGAGCAGTTCGGCCAGTTCGCGCGGCGTCGGGGGCACGCCCCGGCCCGCCTCGGCCAGCACGGCGGCGAGGCGGACCAGGGCGTCCCGCGCGTCCGGGGTCTCAGAAGACATCGCTCTGCGTGCTCTGCCCCAGGTGCGGCATCAGCCGGTCGGCCAACTGGTCCAGGGAGCCGGCGTCCAGGTCGCTGGTGCGGGCCAGGTAGATCGCGTTGAGCAACTGGTCGGTGGCCAGGTCGCCGGTGCCGGTGCGGTCCAGGAAGCGGGCGATCAGCTCCTGCGCGTAGGCGTCCGGCTCGCCCAGGTGGGCGCGGACGATGTCGGCGAGGTGCCGGTCGTCCGGCCGGCGCAGCCGCAGCGTGACGCAGCGGCGCAGGAAGGCGGGCGGGAACTCGCGCTCGCCGTTGCTGGTGAGCACGACGAACGGGAAGGCGCGGCAGCGGACCTGGCCGCGCACCACCGGGACCGGCTCGCCGGTGCCGTCGGCCGGCACCCGGGCGGTGCCGTCCGGGGTGAGCCGGGCGGCGCGCACCAGCTCGGGGATCTGGTACTGGCCCTCCTCCAGCACGTTCAGCAGGTCGTTGGGCAGGTCGAGGTCGCTCTTGTCGATCTCGTCGATGAGCAGCGCGCGGGGGCGGGCGTAGGGCAGCAGCGCGGTGCCGAGCGGCCCGAGGCGCAGATGGTGCTCGATGCCCGCCTCGTCGGGCGCCTCCGCCATGGGCTCGCCCGCCTCGCCGGGCCCGCCGGGCGCCGGACCCGCGGGTTCCGGCCGGTCCTGGCGGGCGACCTGCTGCCGTGCCGCGTACAGGCGGGACAGGGGGTCGTACTGGTAGAGCCCGTCGTTGAGCGTGCTGCGGCTGGTGATGTTCCAGCGCAGCACCGGGCCGAGCCGCAGCTCGCGGGCGACGGCGTACACCAGGGAGGACTTGCCGGTGCCGGGCGGGCCGGTGACCAGCAGCGGGCGGCGCAGGTACAGGGCCGCGTTGACCAGTTGCACCGTGTCCTCGGTGGCCCGGTACGTCTCGGCGCGGTGCACCCGGTCGGGGGAGACGGCCGATCGGTCGGCGGCCGCGTCCGGCGGATCCAGCACCGGGCCGCCGTCGAAGGCACGCCAGGGCGGCGGCGGGGGCAGCCGCGCGATGCCGTCGTGCGGCGCGTTCGTACCGGTGTAGACGGGCCACAGGGGCATGGCTTCTTCTCCGTGGTGGTGGTGCGGGCGGTCAGTCGACGGGGGAGTGCAGGCTGGCGGCGGGCTCGGGGAAGCAGCGGGGGTCGTCCCAGAGAAGCTGGAGATCGCGCGCCCAGTGCCGGTCGGGTTCGTCGGCGGCGTCCGCGGTCAGCCGTAACGAGAGGACGTGGCGCGGGAGTTCGGCGGGCGGGACCTCGGCGACGGCGGCGGCGAGCTGGTCCAGGAAGGCGCTGCCGGGGCACGGTTCACCGGCGCGGGGAGGGGCGGCGGACACGGTGACGGCCGTGTCCCGGTGCCCGCTCCAGTCCCGGCGCGGCTCCTCGTACCCGCCCCCGCCGTGCCCCGCGCACGTCCGCTGCTCGTGCTCCCCCTCCGGGCAGCCCGTACGGGACCACAGCAGGACCGGGACCGGGACGGTGAGGCCGATCTCGAAGTGCTCCCGGGCCGCCGCGGGCGGGACCGCGAACCCGGCGAGCCCCGCGTCGCCGTCCCACAGCCGCTTGCGCAGGCTCGGCGGCCGCTCCTGGCTGCCGCACTCCACGCGGTGCACCTCCACCGGGCGCCCGGTGTCCAGTTTCTGCCACTTCTTGCGGAGCTGGTGCCGCAGCCGGTTGCTGCGGTGCCGCGCGCGGTCGGTCACCACGAGGGGGTAGGCGCAGCCGAGCGGAGTGCTGTCGTCCACGCCGCACTCCCAGTGCGCCACCGCCTCGTTGAGCCACTCGCGCGGCAGCACGAAGGTCACCAACTCCTCGGCGTCCGGGTCGAGATGGGCGACGGCCTCGTCGATGCGGTGCTGGACGTACGACCGTACGCCGGTGCGCGGCAGCCGGCGGGTGCCCACCGGGCGGCGCTGTCCGTCGCGGTACGCCGACACCTCCACGGTCACCTGGTCGGGCCCGGCGCCGCTGTGGTCGATCTCCACGACGACCGGCGCCCAGGGCGGGGACTCCTTCGCGGCGGGCGGCGGCACGGGCGCGGCCGGCGCACGGCCCGCGCCCACCAGTTCCCGCAGCCGCCCCGCGAACCGGTGCACCGCCGCCGGATCGGGCACCTCCCACTGCACATAGGCGGCGGCCGCGCCCAGCGTCGGGAACCCGCCCTCGGGCAGCGGCGGCCCGAAGGCGCCCACCGCGTCCACGTACAGCCGGTTGGGATCGCACTCCCGGGCACCCGGGGCCCGCCGCAGCAGTCCGTACAACTCCCGCAGCACCTCGGTGTGATGGCCCGGCGTGGGCACCAGCTCGCCCAGTTCCGGCCAGTACCGGGCCAGTACGTCCAGCGGCAGCATCCGGCCCTTGCGCACGTCCGGCGCGTCCGAGGCCGAGGTGACCATGCCGACCACCCGGCCGTCCGGCAGGGTCGCCGCCGCCCCGCTGAACCCGGCCACGATCGGCTGCCCGTGCCCCTGCCAGGCCACCAGCTCCAGCCATTCGTCCGCGATCAACTGCCCGGACACGGCCCGGTATTCGGCGAGCGTGCCCTCGTCGTAGCCCGCCGGGAAGCCGTAGGCGACCAGCCTGGGGCGCGGCTCGGCGTACGCGGCCTGGGGCGGCGCGAACCCGGCCGGGGCGAGCGGGACGTCCCGGTCGAGTTCCAGTACGGCCACGTCGCCGGGGTCGGTGGGGCCGCCCGCCCAGCCGCCGTGCGCGACGACCGACGCGGACACCTCGCCCAGCTCCCTGGCGTGCGGGAAGACCACGGTCACCGCGTCCTGGTCGCTGAAGCGGACGACATGGGCACAGGTGAGCACCCGGCGGGCGGTGACCAGGAAGCCCGCGCCCACCTCGTGGCCGCAGTGGATCCGGGCATGCCAGGCGGCACTGTTCATGGGCGCTCGGCGGGCTCCGGTCCGGCGGCGGCCTGACCCGGCACGGCGGGCACCGTGCCGCCCGCCGAAGTCCCCGGTGCCCAGCTGAGCTTGACGACGAGCTGCCCCTCGGCCGCCCCCTTGGCGATGACCGCACCGGCCTCGGCCGAGATCTTCACGCCGAACTCGATCTCCACCGAGTCGGGCCGCAGGCTGCCGTCCCTGAAGACCCGCAGCGCGGCCTCCGCCGCCGCCCGAACGCCGTCCAGCGCGCCCTCGAAGGTGCGCGTGGCCCGCACCATCTCGTCGCCGCGCGAGACCAGCCGGGTGCCGGGCCGGGGGCTCGCGCCGGCCCCCTCCACCACGACGAGCGCGCCGTCCTCGGTCCTGAACTCCACGAGCTGGTCCATGACTCCGCTCGTTCCCCCTCCGTAGCAGACCTGTGGGCAACCCCCATGGTACGGACGGGGCTTCGCGGATCCCACTCGATACTCCGGGCGGGTCAACCGCCGGAACGTGGCGAGAACCCGCCACTGTGACAACCCGCCACGCCCGGCCTCCTGTGCGCCCCCACCACTCGCACCACACTCGTGCCTGCACGCAAAGCATGTACACGACAGTTCTGAACGAGCCATTCCGGGCGCGCGATCCGGACGTGGAAGAGGGCGTGGATGACCAGAGGACCAGTCAGACGTCGGGCGGCGCTGCTGTCGGCAGGGCTCGTGCTGGCCGTGGTGCCGGTACCCGGGGCGGTCGCCGCGGACGGGAAGGCCACGGCGGCGAAGCCGGCCGGTGCCGCCCCGAAGACGGTCACCCTGGTCACCGGCGACCAGGTGACCGTCACCGACCTCGGGCACGGCAAGCGGACCGTCACCGTGCGGCGGCCGCGCGGCGCCGAGGGGGCCGTCCGCACCCAGACCAGCGACGGCGACCTCACCGTCGTACCGGACGAGGCGCTGCCCTACCTGCGCGCCGGGAGACTGGACCGGCGGCTGTTCGACGTGAGCGCGCTGATCCGCCAGGGCCTCACCGACAGTCAAGCCAAGTCCCTTCCGCTCATCGTGGGTTACGCCAAGGACACCCGTGCCCCCGCCGCCGCCCCGGCCGGCACCCATCGCACCCGGAGCCTGCCCAGCCTGCGCGGCGCGGCCGTCGAGGCGGGCAAGGGGCGCGCCTTCTGGCAGTCGTTCACCCGCGGTGACGGCGTCTCCAAGGTGTGGCTGGACGGGCGGGCCAAGGCCGACATGGCCGAGAGCAACGCCCAGATCGGCACCCGGGCCGCGTGGGACGCGGGGCTGACCGGCAAGGGCGTCACCGTCGCCGTGCTCGACACCGGCGCCGACCTGACCCACCCCGACCTGGCCGGCCGGATCAGCCAGTCCAAGAGCTTCGTCGACGGCGAGGAGGTCGCCGACCGTAACGGGCACGGCACCCACGTCACCTCCACCCTCGGCGGCAGCGGCGCCGCCTCCGACGGCAAGGAGAAGGGCGTGGCGCCGGACGCGACGCTCGCCGTCGGCAAGGTGCTCGACGACCAGCGCACGGGCAGCGAGTCGCAGATCATTGCCGGGATGGAGTGGGCCGCGCGGGACGTGCACGCCCGGATCATCTCGATGAGCCTCGGCTCCAGCGACCCGAGCGACGGCACCGACCCGATGTCCCAGGCCGTCGACAGCCTCTCCCAGGAGACCGGCGCGCTCTTCGTCGTCGCCGCCGGGAACACCGGCGCCCCCTCCTCGGTCACCTCGCCCGGCGCCGCCGACGCGGCCCTGACCGTCGGCGCGGTCGACTCCGCCGACCAGCCCGCCTACTTCACCAGCGCGGGCCCCCGCACGGGCGACAACGCCCTCAAGCCCGACCTGTCCGCCCCCGGCGTCGACATCCTCGCCGCCCGCTCCCAACTCGTCGACGGCAGCGGCTACTACACCACCATGAGCGGCACGTCGATGGCGACACCGCACGTCGCGGGCGTGGCCGCGCTGCTCGCGCAGGAGCACCCCGACTGGACCGGCGCGCGGTTGAAGGACGCGCTGATGTCCACCTCGCGCCAACTCGACGTCTCCGCCTACACGGTGGGTGCGGGCCGGGTGAGCGTGCCGGACGCCGTGGGTGCCACGGTGACCGCCACGGGCAGCGCCGACCTCGGTTTCCACAGCTGGCCCTACGACGCGGACAAGCCGGTCACCAGGACCCTGACCTACACCAACTCTGGTGACCAGGACGTCCACTTGACCCTGTCGGCGCAGGGGGCCCCGGACGGCGTCGCCACGCTCGCCGACTCCTCGCTCACCGTGCCCGCGCACGGCACCGCGACCACCACCGTCACCAGCGACGCCGCCAAGGCGCCGGTCGGCGAGACCAGCGGGCAGATCGTGGCCACCGACGACACCGGCGCGGTGCGCGCGCACACCGTGTTCGGGCTGGTCAAGGAGGACGAGCGGTACACGCTCACGATCCACGTCAAGGACCGCTCGGGCGCCCCCACGGCCGCCGACGTCACCGTGCAGCGGCTCGCCCAGAACGCGGACCCCGAGTCGGACCACGTCGGCGACTCCGGCACGCTCAAGCTCCGGCTGAAGCCGGGCACGTACGCCCTGACCTCCTTCCTCGACGTGCGGGGCAGCCACGGCGCCGACTCGCTCGGCCTCGGCTTCCTCTCCGCACCCGAGGTCACCCTCGACCACGACAGCGACGTCACCCTGGACGGCACCAGGCTGCGCGAGGTCAGGGCGGCGGTCTCCCGGCGCACCGAGACCCACCAGCTCCTCATGGAGTACGACCGCCACGCGAACGGCACCGACCTGTCCGGCGCGGTCCAGGTGCCCCTCACCTACGACAGCGTCTTCGCCGCGCCCACGCCCGAGGTCACCCAGGGCGGCTTCGAGTACCGCACGGTGTGGCGGCTGGCGAAGCCCCAGTTGGAGGTCAAGGGCATCGGCGAGGCGTCGGTGCAGTCCGGCGGGACGTTGTTCTCCGGGCGGCGGAAGCTGCCCCTGGTGGACGTGGGCGACGGTCCCCTGCCCTCCGCCGTCTCGGGCAAGGCGGTGCTGGCGCGTCTCGCCGACGGCGCCGACCCCCTGGCGCTCGCCCGGGCCGCGCAGGACGCCGGGGCCAAGGCGCTGTTCGTCACGGACGACACGCCGGGACGGCTGATGGACTGGTGGGGCAACGACGACAACACCGACCGCCCGCTGGTGATCGCCACGGTGAACCAGGCGGACGCGGCCCGGCTGCGGGCGGACGCGACGGTCGACATGACCGGCACCCCGGACTCGCCCTATGTGTACGACCTCTCCGAGGGCCACCAGGGGGCGATCCCGGACCGCGACCTCACGTACCGGCCCACGGCGCGCCAACTCGCCGCGCTGGACGTCTCGTTCCACGCGGACCGGCCGACGAGCGGCGGCGAGTTCCGGTACTCCCTCACCGACACCTTCCCCATGGGCATCGGCTTCCAGGAGGACATCGACCTGCCCGCCACCCGCACCGACTACGTCTCCACCGGCCCCGGCCAGCTCTGGACCGAGACCGTCACGATCGGCATGGGCACGCTGGAGGAGCGCGGCGGACCGGTCCGCTACCAGGGCGGCAGCCGGCCCCGGTTGCACTGGTTCCAGCCGGTGTGGCACCCGTGGCTCGGTTCCGGGCTCGGCTGGGGCGAACAGCGCACCGGGAACCAGATCCAGCTCAACACGCCCGGCTGGGGCGACTCGGGCCCCGACCACACCGGCTCCGGTGACGTGTGGGGCGACAGCGGCATGAGCCAGACCACGTCCGTCTACCAGGACGGCACCCTCGCCGACAGCGAGTCCGGCTCGTCCGCCTTCGTCTGGGACGCGCCGGCCGACGAGCACACCTACCGGGTGGTGACCGACACGGCCCTCGACGCCGACCACTGGAAGCTCACGACGACGGGGCACACCGAGTGGACGTTCCGCTCGGCGCGGACCCCGGACGACCACCCCACGACGCTGCCGCTGATCAACCTCTCCTACGGGCTGGACACTGACCTCGCGGGCACGGTGCCCGCCGGGCGGCGCCTGCCGGTGACGCTGGGCGCCCAGTACATGGCCGGGGCGTCGGGCACGGGCACGCTCGGCGGGGGCCGGCTGTCGGTGTCGTACGACGAGGGGGCGAGCTGGCAGGACGTGCCGCTCGACGGGGCCGGCGCGTCCTGGCGCGGCACGCTGGACGTGCCGGGCACGGCCACCTCGGTCTCCCTGCGGGCATCGGCCCGGGACGACAAGGGCGGCTCGGTGTCGCAGGAGATCGTCAGGGCGGTGGGGGTGAGGTAGGCGCCTCGCCGGTGGGCGCGACGATGCCCCGGATCAGGCCCAGCTCCAGCAGATCCTGCGGGCGGACGCGGAGCTGGTCGGCGGTCGCCTCGACCCGGTCGGGGGCGCGTTTGAGGATGGCCGCCGCCAGCTCCGGGGCGATGACCGAGAAGTAGCTGTCCGGGGTGGCCCAGGTGTTGCCGGGGGCGGCCAGCGCGAGGGCACCGCCCGAGCCGCCCTCGCCGATCACCAGCGTGGTCACCGGCACCCGCGCCCCGGCCACCGCCCCGAACACCTCGGCGATCGCCGCACCGGCCCCCTGCCGCTCGGCCGCCGCGTCGTTCGCCGCGCCAGGGGTGTCCACCAGCGTCAGCACCGGCATCCCCAGCCGGTCCGCCAGCCGGATCACCCGCGCCGCCGTCCGGTACCCGGCGGGCCGCGTCCCCGTCCCGGTCTGCGCGGCGAACGCGACGGTACGACCGTCACGCTCGCCGAACCCGCAGAGGATGCCGTCGGGATCCCGGCCGCCGCACCGGTCGCCGCTGAGGAGGGCGTGATGGGCGAAGTAGGCGTCCAGATAGGTTTGCGCGCGCGGGCGTTCAGGGGTGCGGGCGCGCTGGACGGCCACCCAGCCGGTGGCCGGGAGGCCGGGGGCGCCGAGGGCGGGCGGGACGGGGGCGGCCGTCCCCAGTCCCGGCCGGGACAGCAGCCGCAGCCAGACTCCCAGCACCTCCTTGAGGTCCTCCGCCCGCACCACCGCGTCCGCCGACCCCGCCGCCACCTGGGCCTCGGCCGTGTAGGCGGCGGGGTCGGCGTCGGCGGGGCGGACCCGGGAGCCGGCGAAGCCCACCTGGGCCCCGGGCAGGGCCAGGATCACGTCCGCGCCGGCGCCCAGGGTGGCCCAGCCGCCGCCGGTGGTGGGGTCGCGCAGGACGGCGATCTGGGGCAGGCCCGCCTCGCGAGTGAGCGCCGACTGGCGCGCGACCCGCTGGAGCTGGGTCAGCGCGACCATGCCCTCCTGCATGCGGCTGCCCCCGGTGGCGATCAACGGCACGACGGGCAGCCGGTGTTCACGGGCGTAGGTGTACGCCCCGGCGAGCCGGTCCCCGGTGCGTTCGCCCAGGGAGCCGCCGAGGAAGCCGAACTCGAAGGCGATCAGCACGGCACGGGTGCCCGCGACGGCCGCGGTGCCGCAGACGACGGACTCCTCCTCGCCGGTGCGTTCGGTGGCGCGGGCGCGCGAGGCGTCGTACCCCTGCCAGGCGAGCGGTCCGTCGGGCCCGGACTCCCGCACGGGCGGCGGGAGTTCGGCGAAGGTGCCGTGGTCCGTGACGAGGGCCAGCATCTCCCGTGCGGAGGGCCGCCGGTCAGGCATCGGGCAGGGCCCGCTTCATGATCTTCCCCATGTCGTTGCGGGGCAGGACGTCCAGGTGGCGGACGACCCGGGGACGCTTGTGCGGGGCGAGCCGCCGGGCGACGTGGTCGGCCAACTCCTCCGCTACCGGCGGGTTTTCGGGATCCGCCGGGACGATCCAGGCGACGATGCGCTCGCCCAGGTCCGCGTCCGGCTCCCCGGTGACCGCCGCCTCCCGCACGCCCGGGTGCTCCAGGAGCGCGTTCTCGATCTCGCCCGCGCCGATCTTGTAACCGCCGCTCTTGATGAGGTCGGTGGCCTTGCGCCCGACGATCCGCACATAGCCGTCCGGCTCGCGCACCGCCATGTCGCCGGTCCGGAACCAGCCGTCGGCGGTGAACGCGGCGGCGGTGGCGTCGGGCCGGTTCAGGTACTCGGTGAACAGGTTGGGCCCGCGGACCTGGATCTCCCCGACGCTCTCGCCGTCGCGACCGCCGATCTCCGACCCGTCCTCCTCCACCAGCCGCAGCTCCACCCCCGGCAACGGCACCCCGACCGTCCCCGCCCGGGCCTCCCCGTCCGCGCGGACGCTGGTGTTCATCAGCGTCTCGGTCATGCCGTACCGCTCGATGACCCGGCGTCCGGTGGCCGCCGCGATCCGCTCGTGGTCGTGGACCGGCAGCGCGGCCGAGCCCGAGACCAGCAGCCGGGCCCCGCCGAGCGCCTTGGCCAGCCCGGGGTCGCCGGGGAGGGCCTCGGCGATGCGGTGGTACATCGTCGGCACCCCGAACAGCATGGTCGCGCCGTCGGCCAGCGCCCGGGCCACGCCCTCGGTGGAGAACCTCCCCAGGTGCCGCACCGAGCCGCCGCGGCGCAGCGGGCCGAGGACGCCGAGCACGAGCCCGTGCACATGGAAGAGCGGCAGCCCGTGCACCAGCACGTCGTCCGCCGTCCACTGCCAGGCGTCGGCGAGCGCGTCCAGCGTGGTGGCGAGGGCGCGGCGGGGGAGCACCGCGCCCTTGGGCGGGCCGGTGGTGCCGGAGGTGTAGACGACGAGGGCGGGATCCTCCTCGGGGAACTCCGGGTGCGGGACGGCCCCCGCGGCAGGGGCATCGACGTCGACGTCGACCCGCTCCAAGTCCCCAAGAACCGACGGAAGTTGGTCGCCCGGAGCCGCGAGCACCAGGGCGGGCGCGCTGTCGGAGACGATATGGGCCAGCTCCTTCTCGCCCGACTTGGGGTTGAGCGGCACAGCGGTGGCACCGGCGAGCAGCACCCCGACGACGGCGACCACGGTCTCCATCTCGTTCGTCGCCCACACGGCCACCCGCTCGCCCCGGCCGACCCGCCGCGCCACCACCCCGGCCGCGTCCGCGAGCCCGCCGTACGTCAACGACCGCTCACCGAACCGCACCGCGGCCCGCTCCGGCGGACCACCGGCAAGGCCGGGAAAAAGTGAGGACACCCGACGCACTCCTTCACCCTCGGGACCATTGAGCCCCTTCCTACACCAGGATCCGCCCCACGACGACCGTGCCCGGCTCGCGCGCGAGCCGCGAGTCGGGCACGGTCGGCTCAGTCGGCTCAGTCGGCTCAGTCGGCCGAGAGGACGTCGGCCACGACACAGGTCACGTTGTCGGGGGCGCCGGCCGCGAGCGCGGCCGCCACCAGTTCCTCCGGCCCGGCGCCCATGGCCAGCAGCTCCCTGATCCGCGCGTCGGGGACGACCTCCGTCAGCCCGTCCGAGCACAGCAGATACCGGTCGCCGGGCAGCGGCTCCTGGAGGCGCAGGTCCGGGACGGGATCCGCGCCGCCGCCCAGCGCCTTGGACAGCAGCAGCTCGTGGGGCGACACCCGGTGGTCCTGGGTGAACCGGCACAGCTCGCCGTCGCGCAGGAGGTACGCCCGCGAGTCCCCGATGTGCGCGAGCGCCAGCCGGGTCCCGGTCCACAGCAGCGCGGTGAGCGTGGTGCCGACCTCGTTCGTGCCACGCGCCAGATCCGCCACCGCCACCCCCGCGGAGCGCACCGCGTCCTCCAGTGCCCCGAGCACCCCCAGCTCCCCGTCCGCGGGCAGCGATTCCGCCTCGTCCAGGAACCGCAGCGCCTCCACCGCCGCCCCGCTCGCCGCCGGCCCCGCGGGCCCGAACCCGTCGGCGACGGCGAGCAGCCTGCGGCCCGCGTACACGGCGTCCTGGTTGGTCGGGCGGACGAGTCCGCGGTCGGTGCGCGCGGAGTGTCGTAGTGCCAGCATGATGGTGGGTTCCCTTCCCGATGCGTCGGTGAGCTGCTCGACGAGAAACGCCGCGAGGTCCCGCCGTACCGCCGTCTCCGCCTCGACCCGCGCCCAGTACGCGCCGATCTCCCGCGCGGCGTCGCCCGGTTCCAGCGCGCACACGGCGCGTATCGAGGCGAGCGGCATCCCGAGCCGCCGCAGCCAGGCCACGAGCCGGGCCCGCCCCAACTGCCCGGCGGCGTAGTACCGGTAGCCGGTCTCGGGGTCGACCCGGGCGGGCCGCAGCAGCGCCAGCTCGTCGTACAGCCGAAGCGCCTTCGGCGACAGCCGGCTCAGCCTGGCGAACGCCCCGATCGTCAGCAGTTCCATCGCGTCCCCGTCTCCCGTCGTCCACCACCGATGCTGGGGCTTCACCAAAGGTGAAGGTCAAACCCCCTGTCCCGGTTCCGGGCCGCTTGTTAACCTCGCGGATGTTCGAACGCCGTACGACAGGGAGTCCCGCCGTGCCCCGCATAGCCCTCGCCACCTACGACCCCGGCACCGGGCCGAGCAAGGACGCGGATCTGCCGTCCCTCGTACAGGCACTGAACGACGCAGGCGCGCAGGCGGACGCCCCCTACTGGGACGACCCCGGCACCGACTGGTCCGCGTACGACCTCGTCGTCATCCGCTCCCCCTGGGACTACAGCTGGCGCGCGGCGGAGTTCACGGCGTGGCTGGAGCGGGTGGCGCGGGCGACCCGGATCGCCAACCCCGCCGAGATCATCCGGTGGAACATCGACAAGCGCTACCTGGGCGAGCTGGCCGCCGCCGGCGTCCCCACCGTGCCCACGACCTACCTCGCCCCGGGCGAGGCGGCCGGTCCGGGCCTGCCCACGGACCACGAGTACGTCATCAAGCCCACCTCAGGCGCCGGCGCCCGGTTCGCCGCCCGCTACACGGCCGCCGACCACGAGACGGCGGCACGGCACCTCGCGCGGATGCACGCGGAGGGCTTCACCGCGATGGTGCAGCCCTACCTCAAGGGCATAGACGTCACCGGCGAACGCGCCCTCCAGTTCTTCGGCGGCCGGCTGCTGCACGCCAGCCGCAAGGGCGCCGTCCTCGCCCCCGGCACGCCGTACGACGCCGACAAGGTCGCCCACCCCGATCTCACCCCCTGGCAGCCGAAGGACGACGAACTCGCGGTGGCGGAAAAGGCGTTGGCGGCCGTACCCGCCTCCTCCGCGCCCCTCCTCTACGCCCGCGTGGACCTCGCCGACGGCCCGGACGGCATGCCCCGCCTGATGGAACTCGAACTGGTGGAACCGAACCTCTTCCTCTTCCTGCACCCGGACTCCGTCCCCCGGGTGGCGGCGGCGATCCTCGCCCACCTCGACCAGGTCCGCGACGACGTCACGGCGTAGGAGAAGCGGAGCCGGGCGACGGGTCTCGACGGCTGACCCGCGCGGTCCGCTGAAGCAGGCCCCAGGTGAACTCGGCCACCACGTCATGGCGTACGCCGTCCCGGTCCGGCGCGGTGAAGGCGAGGCCCCAGCGGGTGGGGGCGGTGCCCTCCAGGGGGCGGGCCGGGGGGAAGGCGCGGGCCAGTTCGTCCACGGTGCAGGACCAGGGGACGAGGTCCTCCAGGGTCCGCAGCTCGGGCCCCACCGCGTGGGGCGCCCGCACGAGCCACTCGTTCCAGACGGCACCGCGGGGCCCGACCAGCACCTCGAACCGCAGGTCGGGCCAGAGCGGCAGCGGCCATCGCCGCGCCTCGCACTCGGCGTCGCCGATCCTGCGGGGCTCGACGCTTTCGGGTTCCCCGAGGACCGACCGGTACCGCGCGGCGGCGCTCCGCCCCCTCGGCGACCGCACCATCGCCTGCCACCGCTTGTTGGCCTCCCGCATCTCCGCGATCGACACGCCGAGCGCTCTCCGGGCCTCGTCCACCAGGTCCGGATTGTGATCGGCCATACGGCGCAGCAGCACCAGCTGGAAATCGAGGGTCATGTTCCTCATGGTGCCCCGCGCCGGTTCCCGGGGTCCGTCACTCCGGCACCGTTACTCCGGCACCGTTACTCCGGCACCGTCACTCCGGCACCGTCACTCCGGCACCGTGACGCTCGGGGCCAGGGGTCGCGGCGGCCAGGGACCGGATCGTCGCCAGGTCCTTCGGGCGGCGCAGCGCGTCCGAGATCGAGGCGATGTCCTTCAGGAGGCACGTGGGCTCGGCGTCCACCCCGGCCCCTCGCCCCCCGTTCTCGATCGCGTCCAGGATGCCCACCGCGGCGGACAGCGCGCGGGCGCGCTCCGCGGGGCGGCCCAGGGTGAGTGCCGCGGCGTACGCGCGGTCCGTCAGGTCCGGGTCCACGTGCCGGGCGAGCGGCAGCAGCGCGTCCCGGATGTACGTCTCCCGGCGGATCAGCCGCAGCTCCGTCCGCGCGCGCAGCGAGAACCGCGGGCCCGAGCCGTTCGCCGAGCGCAGCAGGCGGTACAGCGGGCCCAGCCGGTGGTGCGCCAGCCGGATGCGGCACCGGTCGTGCAGGGCCTGCCCGGCGTGCGGGAGGATGAAGCCGGCCGCCAGCAGGGTCGCCGAGAACGACGCCACGGGCGGGGCCAGGTCCGTGCTGAGCCAGTCCGGGTTCCGGCCGAGCCACCGCGCGACCACCGCCGTCACCTTGGACGCGTCGTACAGCAGGCTCAGCACGTACCCCGCGCCCAGCAGCCGCAGCCCCCACCGCAGCCACGGGTCCAGTCCCCGGTCCCGCACCCAGTTCCAGATCAGCCGGGAACTCAGCGCGCAGGCCACGGTGTGGGCCAGCAGATAGAGGAGGATCTCCTCGCGCATGAAGGGTGTTCGGGCGTAGTACGTGTCCAGGTCGCGCACCCGCTCCACCGGCACGTCGGCCAGCAGGAACAGCACCCACAGCGCGACGACCACCGTGGCGTACCCGGACACGATCCACCGCGTCGCCCGCCGGATGGCCGCCGACCGCTCGGCGAGCCCGTTGCGCCAGGTGACGATGAACAGCAGCCCCGCCCCGGAGTTCGCGGCGATCAGCGAATAGCAGAACGGCGCCGAGAAGTTGGGCACCCCGGTGAGCACGTTCATCCGGTGGATCATCGCCGGCATGCAGAACACGAACACCGTGCAGGAGAACAGGAGCACCCCGCCGACCGCGCGCAGCAGGGGGTCCCGCCACAGCCGGATGATCGTGGGCAGCTTCAGCAGCAGGGCGGCGGTCAGCAGCGTCGTCGGGACCCAGAAGGAGATGTAGAGCCGGCCGAGCAGCACCGAGGGGTCCAGTGCCAGTGTGTTCACCGCGCCGCTCCGCCCCGCCCGCGGTAGCCGAGGGCACGCTGCAACGGGTCGGGCGGCGCGTCCCCGGAGCCGCCGAGCCGGGACCGGAACAGTGTGGCGAGCCGGTGGCCGAAGTCGTCCGCCTCGGCCTCGTCCGCCTCGCGGGAGCCGTTGCGCGCGGCCACGGTGAGCGCCATGTCCGGCCAGCCGGGCGAGTCGGCGAAGGCCCGTGCCGCGGCGTCGCCGGCCAGATGATGGTGCCGGTGCCCGGCGTGCAGGTGCCACAACTCGTGGCCGAGGATGACGAGTTGCTGGACGTCCTCGGCCCGGTCCTCCACGATGACCAGGTCGAAGTCGGCGAACTCCACGCAGAGCCCGGTCACTTCGATCTCGTCCGGGAAGCGCTCGAATCGCAGCTCCAGGGGCCGTCCGCCGCGCAGCGTGCTCATCTCCTCGCACAGCGCCCGGCACAAACCCCGTACATCGTCGGGTGCTTCGGGCCGCGCGCGGACCGCCGTGGCCAGCTCGCCCGCCAGGGCGCGCATGGCCGTGCCGGCACCGGAGCGCCGCAACCGTGCGGTCAGCCGTGCCGCCCGCTGTCGCGCGCCCGCGATGCCCATCCGTTCCCCTTCTCGCCGACGGTGCCCGAACGAGCGTACGCGTCGGGATATGCCGTCGTCACGCGATCCCAGGGGGGCGGTTCAGGACACAACTACCTTTGCCGCCGTCAGTCCGCCGGCCGCCTTCCCCAGCAACGTCAGCCGGACCTCGCCCGGCCCCGACAGGGTCGTGAACTCGGACAACACCGCCAACGCCAGTGTGTTCTCGCCCCGCGTCCGCAGCACCCCGTTCGGCAGCACGAACGTATGCTGCGGGCCCACGTCGTTGACGTACTGCCCCATGTTCCAGCCGTTGAGGAAGATCTGCGCCCGGTAGGCCCGGTACGGATCGTCCGTCAGCGTCAGCCCGACCGAGGCGTCCACGTCCCCCGGAACGGCCAGCCGGAACGTGGTCCGGTACCAGGTGACCCCCTGGTACCGCTCGGCGCGCGGGAAGCCCACGGACTCCCAGTCCCCGTCCCGGAACCCGGGCAGGTGCCAGCCCGCCCGCTCCCCGTGCAGCCCGCCGTTGTTCAGCGGCCCCCGCACCGGGTCCGGCCGGCCCTCGCCCTGGATGCGCCAACTCACCTTCCGTGAGGCCCCCTTGAAGACCGCGGCCGTCAGTCCGCGCGCGGCCTTGTGGGTGTCGTCCGCCTTGCCGTCCTGGTCGTGCTGCATCCGCCGGACGAGGACGGACAGCACATGCCGGCCGGGGGAGCGCAGCGCGTCGCGCACCGGGAAGGACGCCGTGTCCGTCCAGGTCCCCCTGCGGATGGTCGCCGCGTCCGGCACCGGCATCCGGTGCGTGCCCAGCGGCTCCCCGTCCAGCCACGCCATCAACATCCCCTGGGTGCCGGTGCTGTAGCCGAGCGCGACCTCCTCGACACCGCTGGAGTCGTCGAAGGTGCCCCGGTACCAGACGTCCCCGTAGTGGAACCCGTAGTCGTCGGCGAACAGCACCGGCTGGCCCTCCGGGACGGCCGAAGTGCTGTACGACGCCTTCTTGTCCGCGACCCGCCACGCCGAGTCGTCGTAGCCCGGTCCGACTTCCGGGTTCTCCCGGCGCGTCCGCCACCCGCCGAGCGCGGGCAGCCGCACCTCGGGCACCCCGGGCAGCATCTCCTTGGTCATCAGGCTCCCGGACATCGTCACCCGGGTGGCCAGCTTCCGCCCGTTCCACACCAGGCCGGAGATACCGCGTGGTCCCCACACCTCCACGCTCGTCGTGTCGGTGACGTCGCCGGTCAAGTGGACCTCCGAGCCGCGCAGTTCGACGTGGCGCAGCAATTGCGGGCCGTACACCAGCAGGGTCCCGGACGGGGTGTCGTAGGGGAACAGCCGTGCGGAGGTGGCGTCGTCGGCGAAGAGGAGGAGCAGCGGGGTGTCGGTGTCGCCCTTCTCCACCAGCACGCGGATCAGACCGCTCTGCCCCAGCGGGGCGTTCACGTGCAGCCCCGAGTCGTCCACGCCCCAGGCCGCCTCCGGGTCGAGCCGCATGACGTCCGGGTCGGTGTCGCACCTGAGCACCAGCTCGGCCATCTCGCCCGTGCGCCCGGTGAACACCGCGACGTCCTGCCGCCCGGCCCTCAGGCACATGGCCGGCTGGACGGTGGCGTACTTCAGCGTCCGCCTGCCCAGCGAGAGGCCGGTGGTCAGCAGCTTGGCGTCCTTGCCCGGCACGGTGATCCGCAAGCGGCCCTCGGCGGTGGGCAGATCGGCCGTCACCGGGTCGGCGCCGTCATTGCGCGCGACGTACACATGGGCGCCGGTGTCCGGGTTGGTCAGGTGGTAGACCTTCAGCCCCTCGGCGTGCACGCCCGCCGCGCGGTCCAGCTTGGCGAAGTCGGGGACGCGCTGGAGCAGATGCCCGAGCTGGTGCATCGGCGCGATCTTCTCGGTGACGTTGCGGGCCTCGTCGATCGCGGCGCCGTAG
The DNA here is from genome assembly GCF_040706415.1 of Streptomyces sp. NPDC048106. Taxonomy (NCBI): domain Bacteria; kingdom Bacillati; phylum Actinomycetota; class Actinomycetes; order Kitasatosporales; family Streptomycetaceae; genus Streptomyces; species Streptomyces sp. NPDC048106. The sequence goes on from NZ_JBEZND010000038.1 coordinate 23,385, forward strand.
TCGTACGACGTGTAGACGACCGGCGCGGGCAGCCAGCCCCAGGAGGTCCCGCCGAAGGTCATGTAGACGTTGTGGAGCGTGATGCCGTTGGCCAGGTTGGTCAGGTAGAAGCGGCGCTCGTAGGCGGAGTCCCGGGTGCGGCGCGCCTCGGCGTACCCCTTGCCGTCGTAGAAGGAGCCGCCCCACGGGTCGAACCAGCCGCCGCCGAACTCGGGCACGAACCCGGGCGTGGCGGGCGAGGCGCTCGCCCCGCCCGTGGCCCCGCCGGGCCCGAACCGCCCCCAGTCCGGCGGGGTCTTGGACGGCGAGGGATATCCGTCGAAGCCGTACAGCCAACCGCCGCGCTCGCCGCCGGTGTCGAAGGAGCCGGGGGTCCAGTACCCGTTGCGGCCCTTGTCGTTGTGGAACAGCGGCACGTCGATGCCGTCGGCGCGCACCTTCTTGTACAGGTGGGACATGTAGGCGCGGCTGTCGGCCGAGTCCACCCGCGCGTCGAACTCGTTCTCGATCTGGTAGAGCAGGACGGTGCCGGTGCCCTGGGTGAACAGGTGCTCGCGGGCGATCCGGTCGACCTGGGTCAGCCACTCGTCCACGTGGGCGAGGTACGTCGGGTCGGCCGACCGCGCCCGGCCCTTCGTCGCCGTCAGCCAGCCGGGGAAGCCGCCGCCGTCCACCTCGGCGTTGATGTACGGGCCCGGCCGCAGGACGACGTAGAGCCCGGTCTCGGCGGCCGTGCGCAGGAACAGGTCCAGGTCGCGGACGCCGGAGAAGTCGTACGTGCCAGGGGCGGGCGAGTGGTAGTTCCAGGCGACGTAGATGCTCACCGCGTTGTAGCCGTGCGCGCGCATCTTCTGGAGCACGTCCCGCCACAGGGACGGGCTCGGCAGCCGGAAGGGGTGCAGCTCGCCGGACCACAGGACCAGCCGTCTGCCGTCGACCAGCAGGGAGTAGCGGTCGTACCCGATGGTGTGGTGCCCGCCGTCCGCGCGCGGCGGGGCGGGCGCCGGGCCCGTCGGGGCGCTGCGGGCCGCGTACGCCGACGGCGCCCCGGTCCCGCCGCTGCCGCCGAGGGCGAGGCCGAGCGCGGCCGAGCCGGTCAGGGCACTGAAGGTACGTCTGCTGAGCGCCACGGTGGATCCTCCCGGCGGTCTTACGGGGGCGCGGGTGCGGCCATTCTCCACGTGAGAACGTCCCACAATGGATTCATGAGGATCTCGGCACGGGCGGATTACGCGGTACGGGCGGTACTGGAGCTGGCCGTACGGCAGGGTAACGGGCCCGTGAAGGCAGAGGAAATCGCGGCCGCGCAAGGGATCCCGCACAAGTTCCTGGAGGGAATCCTCGGCGATCTGCGACGCGCCGGGATCGTGGACAGCAGGCGCGGCGGGGGCGGCGGTTACCGGCTCGCCCGCGACGGTACGACGATCACCGTGGCCGACGTGATCCGGGGCGTGGACGGCCCGATCGTCTCGGTCCGCGGCGAGCGCCCGACCGACCTCTCCTACACCGGCACGGCCGAACCCCTGCTGCCCCTGTGGATCGCCCTGCGCGCCAACGTCCGCCGCGTCCTGGAGAGCGTGACGATCGCCGACCTGGCCTCGGGCACGCTGCCGGACCCGGTACGGACATTGGCGGCGGACCCGTCGGCGTGGGAGAACCCGTAGCGCCGACCGGTCCAGGAGTACGGATCAGCTCTGCGCCCCGGCGTAGGCGACGAACGCAGCCCAGGTGGTGGGGGCGAGGGCGAGCTGGGGGCCCTGCTTGGCTTTGGAGTCGCGGATGTGGATGGTGGCGGGGGTGGTGGCGACTTCGATGCAGTCATCCCCTGAGCCGCTGCTGTAGCTCGACTTGTGCCAGGTTTCGGCTACCTCCACGCAGTTGTCGCCGGAGCCGCTGCTGTACGTGGATTTGCGCCAGTTGAGGGCGACCTCGATGCAGTTGTCGCCAGCCCCGCTGCTGTAGCTGCTCTTGAACCAGTTCATGGGTTCCCTCGAATCCGGTGGAAACAGGCTCACCCAGTCTGCTCCGCAGAGTACGAGACGAAAGCCGACCAGGCGGTGGGGGTGAGGGCGAGCTGGGGGCCCTGCTTGGCTTTGGAGTCGCGGATGTGGATGGTGGCGGGGGTGGTGGCGACCTCGATGCAGTCGCCGGAGCCGCTGCTGCTGTAGCTGCTCTTGAACCAAACCAGTTCGGAGGGGCTGCTCATAGGTCTCCTCGAATACGTTCAAGCAGGCTCACCGAGTCCTGGAAGGTGAGAGCCTGTGAACGCATCCTGGCATATCGGCCGTTGAGCGCGCTGACTGACTTCGGGTCGGAGATGAGCACGCCGCACTCGGGCGCCTCCATGTAGGCGAACCACTTGTGCTTAGGGGTCTCCAGCAATTGCATCGGCCCATGCAGCCCTGCGTGTGATTCCCGGACCAACGGCATGATCTGGATCTCGACGTTTCGCAGCTGCGTCAGGCCGAGGATGTGGTCGATTGCCTCACGCATGACTTCTGTGCCGCCGGTCCGGCGCAGGAAGACTTGCTCTTCGATGATGAAGCTGAAGGCGGTGTTGGGCCGCTCCCGGAGCAGTCGCTGACGCTCGGCCCGAGCAGCCCAGTTCGCCTCGATCTGCTCGTCGGTCAAAAACGGCAGTTCGTCCAGGAACAACTGGCGTGCGTACGCCTCCGTCTGAAGCAGGCCCGGGATCATCCGGCACTCGTACGTGTGCAGCGTGATCGCCTGCCTCTCCAGCTCAGCCCACCGGCGGAACCAGGCGGCGAGCCCCGGTTGTCGTTCGAGGTGCTCCAGCGCCTTCCTCAAGGCGCTGGTGTTGCCGAGGACCGCCTCCGCCGCCTCGACGAAGTCGATGTCCGGCATCCGCCTCCCCAACTCAACTGACGCGATGGTGTGTTTGGAGAACCCCACCAGGTCCCCAAGCTCTTCCCGGGTGAGCCCGTGATGTTCGCGGAGTGCCTGTACAACCGCCCCGAACGTGCGCAGACTGTCTGACGACTCCGGCTCACCGCCGATTCCTGTTGCCATGAGCCGATCGTCACGCGCCGTCATGAGTACTGTCCAGTGCGTAACCGTGTACGCCCGCGCAGCGTACACGCGTCACCTCTGGTGAACCCTCTTTCCCAGCCGCCACATTGGGCGCATGACAGTACGCCCGGTCATCACCCCCACGCTCGTCCAGCGCCTCAGCCCCACCCCCCGCGGTGCCCGTCTCGCCCGGCGGCTCGCCGTGGCGCAGTTGGATGCCTGGGGGTTTCCGCACGACAGTGAGACCACCGGTGCCGTCGCCCTGGTCGTCGCCGAACTCGCCGCGAACGCCGTCACCCACGGGCGCGTGCCGGGGCGGGACTTCGAGCTGTGCCTCTCCCGCGAAGCGGACGGCATCCGGATCGAGGTGAGCGACACCCGCGCGGAGTGCCACCCGCCCGGCCCCGGTCACCTCTCCCCGCCCCCGGCGCTCGCGGAGTCGGGGCGGGGGCTGTTCCTCGTGGCCGCGCTCGCGGAACACTGGGAGGTGGTGGACCGGGATCCACCCGGCAAGACGGTGCGCGCCCTGGTTGCCGTACCGGCGTCTTCCGGGAACCTTCGCGACCCCGCACCAAACATTCACAGCGGTGCCTAGGAACGTGACGCGCGTCGACCCTAGTCTTCCGGGCGTCATGGACTACTGCCTCCCGTGCCGACGGCACCTCAACGGCGCCCTGGTCTGCCCGGGGTGCGGAACACCGGCCGACCGAATACCCGGTCCGACGCGGCCGGAGCCGGCACGCGGGGAGCCGGAACACGGGGGGCCGGAACCCGCGGAGCCGGAACTCGGGGTGCCCCCGAGGGCCCGCGCGGACCGGCGGAGCCGCCGCGCCGCCGCCCACCGCCGCCGTCGTCGCCGTACCGTCATGCTCGCCGCCGGCTTCGCCCTGGCGGCGGGCGGGCTCGGCTTCGCCGAGCTGGGCACGGACACGCCGCTGCCCTTCACGGGCGGCGGGACGGCCTCGGTCACGGACACCTCGGCGGGCGACGGCGACACCTCCGCCCCACCGGGCCGTACGACCGCCCCGCCCCAGGCCGGCGGCGCCTCGGCGGCCCCCGGCGCGTCCGCCACCGGCTCCCCGGCGCAGGGGGCCACCGCCTCCGCCTCCGCCACCACCTCCGGCTCCCCCTCCGCCACCGCCTCCGGCACCGTCGAGGCGCCGCCGTCCGCGACCACCGGCGGCGGCACATCCCCCACCACCCCGCCCACGACACGGCCGACCGCCGCACCCCCCACGACCGCCCCGGCGACCTCGGCGCCACCCCCGGCACCGTCTCCGACCCGCACCTGCGACCGCTTCCTGTGGTGGTGCACCTGATCAGGGCCGCCGGAATTGCGCCTCTCCCATGCCATCGGCCATCCGGGGCATCCATGACACCGAAGGGGCGTTGAAGCGGTTGAGTCGGTTACAGGGACAGGTTCTGAAGGAGAACGGATGACGCAGGACATCGCCGTGCACGGCACGGTCGCCGACGGATTCGAGGCGGTGCGGGAGGAGTTCGCCGCCTTAGTCGCGCGCGAACGGGACGACTACGAGGGCCAGCTCTGCGCCTATGTGCGCGGGCGCCGCGTGGTGGACCTGTGGGCGGGCGACGTCGGTGCGGGCGACGCGCTGTACGGCGTGTTCTCGGCCACCAAGGGCGCGGCCCACCTGGTCACGGCGCTCCTGGTGCAGGACGGCACGCTGGATCTGGACCGCAAAGTGACGTACTACTGGCCGGAGTTCGGCACCGAGGGCAAGGGCGAGCTGACCCTGAGGGATCTGCTCGCGCACCGGGCCGGACTGGTCGGCACGGATGCCGGGTTCACCCGCGCGGAACTCGCGGACGACCGGGTGATCGCCGAACACCTCGCCGACCAGCGGCCGTTCTGGCGCCCGGGGGCCGCCTTCGGCTATCACGCGCTGGTGATAGGAGCGCTGACGGGCGAGGTGGTGCGCCGGGCGACGGGCCGCACCGTCCAGGACCTGTACGAGGACCGGGTGCGCGCCCCCTACGGCCTCGACTTCCACCTCGGCCTCCCGGCCACCGCCGAGTCCCGCTTCCGCGGCCCGCAGCCGATGGCCCCCACCCCCGACGAGCAGGCGTTCCTCGACTCCCTGCCGAAAGACGGCCCGCACACCCTCACGGCCATCGCCTTCAACCGGCACGCGGCCGAACCGACCGACATGGCACGGCTGCACGAGGATCCGCTGATCCGCGCCAAGGGCCCCGCCTCGGTGGGCGGGGTCGCCTCCGCGCGGGGGCTGGCGCGGATGTACGCGGCGATGACCGGGGAGGTCGACGGCAAGGCGCCGCTGCTGAAGGCGGACACCGTCGCCGAGTTCGGCCGGATCCACTCCGCCGGTTACGACCTCGTGGCCCGCGGCCACATGTCCTTCGCCCTCGGCTTCCAGGCCACCGCCGACCTCTGGCACCCCTTCCTGGGCGCCGGGGCCCTGGGCCACAGCGGCGCCAACGGCACCCAGGCGTTCGCCGACCCGCGCACCGGCCTGGCGTACGGCTACACGCGCCGGAGGTTCGGCTTCACGCCGGGGGCGGCACCGGAGAACGACAGGCTGGCGCGGGCGGCGCATCAGGCGGCGCTGGCCACCGGGTGACCCCGTCGGGCGGGGGCGGGGACACGCGCCCCCACCCGGGGACGCGGGAAACCGCGCGAGCGACCCCCCGCCACCCGCGGCCGACAGCGCGCCGGAAGGCCGCCCGCCGCGCCGCGCGCTACGGCTTGACCACCATCTTTCCCGTGTTGTCACCCCGCAGCAGCCCCAGGAACGCCTCCAGGGTGTTCTCGATGCCGTCCACGACGGTCTCGCGGTACTTCAGCCGCCCGGAGGACACCCACGGCCCGACCTCCTTGACGAACTGCGGCTGGAGGTCGCTGTGGTCGTTGACGAGGAAGCCCTCGATACGGCCGCGCGTCTGGATCAGCCGCGCCAGGTTGCGCGGGCCGGGCGCGGGCTCGGTGTCGTTGTAGACCGAGATCATGCCGCAGACCGCGATCCGGCCGCCCCGCCGCAGCGAGCCGATCGCCGCCTCAAGGTGGTCGCCGCCGACGTTGTCGAAGTACACGTCGATCCCGTCGGGCGCGGCCTCGCGCAGTTGCTCGGACACCGGCCCGTGCTTGTAGTTGAACGCGGCGTCGAAGCCGTACTCCTCCACCAGCAGCCGCACCTTCTCGTCCGACCCGGCCGAGCCGATCACCCGCGCGGCCCCCTTGAGCTTCGCGAGTTGCCCCACCTGGCTGCCCACGGCCCCCGCCGCGCCGGACACGAACACGATGTCGCCCTCCTTGAAGGAGGCGGTGCGCAGCAGGCCCGCGTACGCGGTCAGGCCGGTCATGCCGAGCACCCCGAGGTACGCCGACAGCGGCGCAGCGTCCGGGTCGACCTTCACGGCGTGCCGGGCGTCCATGGCGGCGTACTCGCGCCAGCCGAAGAAGTGCAGCACGTGGTCGCCGGCGGCGATGCCCTCGGCGCGGGACTCGACCACCTCGCCGACCGCGCCGCCCTGCATGACCTTGCCCAGCTCGAACGGGTCGACGTACGACTTCGCGGCACTCATCCGGCCCCGCATGTACGGGTCCACGGAGAGGTACGTGTTCCGTACCAGGATCTCGCCCTCGCCCGGGGTCGGAACGGGCGTCTCCACGAGCGCGAAGTCCTCGGGCTCCGGCCAGCCGACGGGGCGGTTGATCAGGTGCCATTCGCGGTTGATGTGCGTGGTCATCGCGATCGTGCCTTTCATTTACTTCACTACCTGAAACAATGGTTAGTCTGAATATTTCAGGTTGTCAAGCAACCGGGTAGGCTGTGGGGCATGGCACCACCGCATCCCAGCCGTCCGGACCAGTTGACCTCGGACGTCGTAGAACTGATCGCCGAGGTCGTCGCGCGTTACCACGCGGACTACGACGAGGCGGCGGCCGCGCACGCCCTGACCGGCGCCCAGGCCAAGCTCCTCAGTCTGCTGTCCCTCGGGCCGCTGCCCATGCGCAAGCTCGCGCAGAAGCTGAAGTGCGAGCCGTCGAACGTGACGGGGATCGTCGACCGCCTGGAGGTCCGGGGTCTCGCCGAGCGCCGGCCGGACCCGACCGACCGCCGTATCAAGATGGCGGCGGCCACGGAGGAGGGGCTGCGGGTGGCCCGCGACCTGCGCGAGGGGCTGCGCTTCGCGCGGGAGCCGCTGGCGGGGCTCTCCGCGGAGGAGCGGGGCACTTTGCGGGACCTGCTGCGGCGGATGCTCGACGCGTAAGGTTTCCGCCATGCGTGATCTAGGGGCGGGATTCAAGTACGTATTCGAAGGTCAGCGGTGGGTGGCCCGGCATGGCCGGCGGTACGGGGTCGCCCTGCTGCCGGGCCTGATAGCGCTGGCCCTCTACGCGGTCGCGCTGGTCGCGCTGGCGATCTGGGGCGACGACGCGGTGACGTGGGCCACGCCTTTCGCGGACGACTGGTCGAGCCCGTGGGGGACGCTGTTCCGGGGCCTTCTGACAGCGGTGCTGTTCGCGCTGGGGCTGCTGCTGGCGGTGCTGACGTTCACCGCCGTGACGCTGGTGATCGGACAGCCGTTTTACGACAACCTCTCGGAGCAGGTGGACGCCGCCGAGTCGCCCGACGGCACGGCCCCGCGGTCCGACCTCCCCTTCTGGCGGGAGCTGTGGCTGTCGGCCCGCGACAGCGTCCGCATCCTGGTCCGGGCGACGGTGTGGGGCGTGCTGCTCTTCGCGCTGGGCCTGCTGCCGGTCGTCGGCCAGACGGTGGTCCCGGTGGTGGGTTTCTTCGTGACGGGCTTCTTCCTCGCGGAGGAGCTGACGTCGATCCCCTTGCAGCGCAGGGGGCTGGATCTGCGAAACCGTCTCACCCTCCTGCGTTCGCGCCGCCTGCTGGTGTGGGGCTACGGCACGCCGCTCGGCCTCGCCTTCCTGGTCCCCTTCGTGGCGGTCTTCCTGATGCCGGGGGCGGTGGCCGGCGCGACGCTGCTGGCGCGGGACCTGCTGGGGGAGGAGCGGGCGGGGGAGCGCGCGGAGGGGAACACCGGTGCGTCCGACGACTCCGAGGGCTCCGACCCGGCCCGGTGGCTTCCGGCCACGTGAGGTTGAATCCTTGACTACTTCTGGGAGGGACGGGCAGCCTCCCCGGCGTCCTCGTCGATCTCTTCCTCAGGAGGAAGCAATGCGTATCCGTGGAGTCAGCCGGACCGCGACCGGTATCGCGGTGGCGTCCGCCGCTCTGCTGCTCGGCTCGGCGGCGGGCCCGGCCTCGGCGGCAACCGGATCCACCGCCTCGGCCGACTGCGGTGACACCGGCACGCTGTGTGTCTGGGAGGGGGCCTTCACCGGTCGTACGGCCGTGTACTCCGACCTCGGCGGCGACTGCGTGACCCTGCCGTTCGGCGTGCTGGCCGACCTGAACATGACCGACAAGAGTGTCTCCTTCTACCCCAGCGGCGACTGCACCGGCTCGGCACTGGTCGCCCCGTCGCTGGACCTGCACTCCTGGACGAGCCACGGCGCGGTGTACAGCTTCCGGGCCTCCTGACCCCGCCGCCACGGCCCGGCGGCCCCCCTCAGCGCGCCTCAGCGCGTCGAGAAGCCGTACACCGTCTCCGACCGGTACACCTCGCCCGGCCGCAGCACCGTGGAGGGGAAGGCGGGGTGGTTCGGGGAGTCCGGGAAGTGCTGGGTCTCCAGGGCGATCCCCGCGCCGGGGACGAACGGCGCGGGCAGGTGGTCCCCGGTGTAGAGCTGGAGGCCCGGTTCGGTCGTCGACACGGTGAGGGTGCGACCGGAGGCCGGGTCGTGCAGCTCGGCGACCTCTTCCGGCGCCTTGCTGACACCCTTGTCCAGCGCGAAGTTGTGGTCGTAGCCCGAGCCCACCTTGCGGGCCGTACGGAAGTCGAAGCGCGAGCCGGCCACCTCGCGCAGCTCACCCGTCGGGATCAGGCCCTCGCCGACCGGCGTCAACCGGGAAGCGTCCAGCCGGAGTTCGTGCCCGGCCGCGGAACCCGACCCGGCACCGGCCAGGTTGAAGTAGCCGTGGCTGGTGAGCGCGACCACCGTCGGCGCGTCCGTCGTCGCCTCGTACCCGATCCGCAGCGCGCCCGACGCGTCGAGCGAGTACGTCACCGCCACGTCGAGCCGGCCCGGGAAGCCCTCCTCGCCGTGCGGACTCACCCGGGCGAGCCGCACCCCGTGCTCGACGGCCGCCGCCTCCCACACCCGCTTGTCGAACCCCCGCGCACCCCCGTGCAGCACGTTGGGCCCCTCGTTCGGCTCCAGGGTGTACACCGCGTCGTCCAGCGGGAACCGCGCCCCCGCGATCCGGTTGGCGTACCGCCCGATCAACGCGCCCAGATAAGGGTCCGGGTGCGCGAGATAGCCGTCGAGGCCGGCGAACCCGAGCACCACGTTCGCCGCCCGGCCCTCCCGGTCCGGAACCTCCACCGACCGCACGATCCCGCCGTACGTCAGGATCTCCACCCGGGTCCCGCCCCGCTCCAGCGTCCAGCGGTGGACCTCGGTGCCGTCGGGAAGTGTGCCGAAGAGTTCGCTCATGTGGAAAACCCTAGGTCACCCGCCGCGGTGCTCTGTAGCGTGCCTTCATGCGACCCGTCACCGTGTCGACCGAGGTTCCGTACGCGCCCGCGCAGGTCCACGAGTTCCTCGACGTGATGGCCCACCACGAGCGCTTCACCGACCACTACCTGAGCGACTGGCGCTACAGCGGCCCCCGCCGGGGCACCGGTGCCCGCGCCACCGTCACCGCGGCCCTGGGCGGCACGCGGACCGACGTCGGCATCGAGGTCATCGGCTCCGACCCGCCGCACCGCATCGTCGAACACAACGTCAGCGCGGGCGGCCGCCGCCAGGCCCACGGCATCTACACCATCGCCCCGCTCCCGGACGGCGGCAGCCGGGTCTCCTTCACCTACGCCTGGCTGTGCGCGCCCCTGCCCGAACGCCTCCTGGCCCCCCTCGTCCGCGCCACGATGCGCCGCGCCAACCGCACGGTCATGCGGCGCCTGGCCGCCGAACTGGCCCGGCACGAACGCGCCGGCGCTACGCCGCCGGAGCCGCCGCCGTGACCGTCCGGTAGGCGATCGCCGCCAGCCGGGCCTGGCCGTCCCTGCCGGGGTGGAACCAGTCCCAGTGGCTGAGCTGGTCGGTGCCGAAGCGGTAGTCGTACACCGCGTTTCCGTCGAAGCGGCAGCGGCGGTCGGTGGCGCAGACCTCCTTGAGGACCTTGTTGTAGGCGATCACCCGCTCCTGGACCCGGTCGCGTCTGCGCTCGGCCGCCGCGCTCAGATCGTCGGCGTCACCCAGCATCGAGGGGCAGATGCCGAGCTTCCAGACCTCCTTGCCCAGCGGGTTGCCCCGGCCCTGCTCCCAGAGCCGCTTCAGGTTCGGCACGCTCGCGACATAGAGCTGCGCCCTCGGCGCGGACGCGCGCAGGGTGCGCAGGGCCTCCTCGAAGTCCGCGCGGAAGCCGGCGACCGAGGTCATGGCCCGGGTGGAGGAGCGGCAGGCGTCGTTCGCGCCCACCATCACCGTGACCAGCTCCGGGTCGCGGCTCGCCGCGTCCGCCATCTGCTGCGAGAGATCGGCCATCCGGGCGCCGGTCATCGCGTAGTTCCAGCTGTGCGTGGCCGCGCCCGCCGCGCCGAGCAGCCGTACCGCCAGGCTGTCCACCTTGGCGTCGCTGCCCGTCGCCCAGGACACCTCGGGGCAGTCCGACAGCACCGTGCACGCGTCGAAGCCCCGGGTGATGGAGTCGCCCACCGCGGCGATCGAGGCCGGACTGCGGTTCCACAGCGGCGCCTTGGCGGTCCGCGCGCCGGTCCCCCGGGCCGCGGGCGAGCCCGGGGCGTCGCATCCGGCCACGCCCAGCACGGTGACCGCCGCCACGGCCAGGGCGGCCCGCGCCCGGTGGCTTCGCTTCCGCATCCCCGCGACTCTCCTCGCTCGACGTCGGGCTTTCCTCCATGACAACGTGCGAGGGTTCCCGGTGCCGGGCCCGCTGGAACGAACGGGGCCCGTACAAGCGTCCCCCTGGGTGAATGGTGGAGGATTCCTGGCAGCGGGACCGACGGTACGTCACACTCCTTGCCCCGCCGCACGGTAGCCTCGCCATCAGCGCGGCCGTCCTGCCACAGCCGCCGGCAAGCCAGCAAGATGTCCCGCTCTGCCCGGAGGTTCCGGTGACGACACGTGGAGTTCTGTACGTGCACTCCGCGCCGCGCGCGCTGTGCCCGCACGTCGAGTGGGCCGTCGCGGGGGTGCTCGGTACGCGCGTCAACCTCGACTGGATCCGGCAGCCCGCGGCCCCCGGCACCTGGCGCTCGGAGTTCTCCTGGCAGGGCCAGCCCGGCACCGCCTCCAAGCTCGCCTCCGCGCTGCGCGGCTGGCACCTGCTGCGCTTCGAGGTCACCGCCGAGCCCTGCGCCACCGCCGAGGGCGAGCGCTACAGCTGCACCCCCGACCTCGGCATCTTCCACGCCGTCACCGGCATCCACGGCGACATCCTCATCCCCGAGGACCGGCTGCGCGCCGCCCTCATCCGCTCCCAGCGCGAGGAGGCCGACCTGGAGGCCGAGATCGCCAAGCTGCTCGGCAAGCCGTGGGACGACGAACTGGAGCCGTTCCGGTACGCGGGCGAGGGCGCCCCGGTGCGCTGGCTCCACCAGGTGGTCTGAGAACGCGCAGGTGGTCTGAGAACGCGTGAAGGGGCCCCCACCAGCCGGTGGGGGCCCCTTCACGCGTTCTCAGATGGTGCGGAACGCCAGCACCACGTTGTGCCCGCCGAACCCGAACGAGTCGTTCAGCGCGGCGATGCGGCCCTCCGGCAGCGGGCGGGCCTCGCCGACGACGACGTCCGCGTTGACCTCGGGGTCGAGGTCCTTCACGTTGATCGTCGGCGGCGCCGTACGGTTCACCAGCGCCAGGATCGACGCCACGGTCTCGATGCCACCGGCACCACCGAGAAGGTGACCGGTCATCGACTTCGTGCCGGAGATCGCCATGTGCTCGACGTCGTCGCCGAACACCTTCCACAGCGCCTTGATCTCGGCGACGTCACCCTGCGGGGTGGACGTGGCGTGCGCGTTGACGTGCAGGACCTCGGCCGGCTTCAGATCCGTGCTGTCCAGCAGGTTCTGGAGCGCGTGCGCGATGCCGTTGCCCGACGGCTCGGGCTGCGTGATGTGGTGGCTGTCGGCGGAGATGCCCTGGCCGACCGCCTCCACGTAGACGCGGGCGCCGCGGGCCTTCGCGTGCTCCTCGGACTCCAGGATGATCACACCGGCGCCCTCGCCGAGCACGAAGCCGTCGCGGCCCGAGTCGAAGGGCCGGGACGCGCCCGCGGGGTCGTCGTTGTTCTTGGACATCGCCATCATGTTGCCGAAGGCGGCGATGGGCAGCGGGTGGATCGCGGCCTCGGTGCCACCGGCGATGACCACGTCCGCACGCCCGGTGCGGATCATCTCGATCGCGTACCCGATGGCCTCCGCGCCGGAGGCGCAGGCCGACACGGGGGTGTGCACACCGGCGCGCGCGCCCAGGTCGATGCCGACGTTGGCCGCCGGGGAGTTGGGCATGAGCATGGGCACGGTGTGCGGGGAGACGCGGCGCACACCCTTCTCCCGCAGCACGTCGTACTGGTCCAGGAGCGTGGTCACACCGCCGATCCCGGAGGCGATCACCGTGCCGAGACGGTCGGGGTTGACGGACGCGTCCTCACCGGCCCTGGCGGTGAAGCCGGCGTCCTTCCAGGCCTCGCGCGCGGCGATCAGCGCGAACTGCGCCGAGCGGTCGAGCTTGCGGGCCTGCGGCCGGGGGATGATCTCGCCCGGCTCGACGGCTACGCGGGCGGCGATGCGGACCGGGAGGTCCGCCGCCCACTCCTCTTCCAGAAGACGGACACCGGACTCGCCGGCGACCAGAGCCTTCCAGAACGAAGCTACGTCGCCACCCAGCGGTGTGGTTGCGCCGATACCGGTGACGACCACGGTGCGATTGGTCGGGCTCACGGGAATTCTTTCTCCAACGGATGCGGGAATCTACGGCGCCACCGCCGGGTGGCGGGGCCTCGCGGCCTGCCGGGCCTTGCGGCCTGACGGGCCGTAGGGCCTCAGCGAATGGCTCAGGCCTGGTGCTTGAGGATGTAGTCGGTCGCGTCACCGACCGTCTTGAGGTTCTTGACGTCCTCGTCCGGGATCTTCACGTCGAAGCGCTCTTCGGCGGCGACGACGACCTCGACCATGGACAGCGAGTCGACGTCCAGGTCGTCGGTGAAGGACTTGTCCGTCTGGACGTCCTCAACCGGGATGCCGGCGATCTCGTTCACGATTTCGGCGAGACCCGCGACGATCTCTTCCTGAGTGGCGGCCATGTCAGGCGCTCCTTCTTCGATATTCCAGACGGTTTGCGGCATTTGTCCCCCCGCCGAATCACACGATCCGGCACGGAGTGCCTAGGGGAGGGTAACGACCGTGGCGGCGTAGACGAGACCCGCCCCGAATCCGATGACGAGCGCGGTGTCGCCGCTCTTCGCCTCCCCGGTCGCCAGGAGCCGCTCCATGGCGAGCGGGATCGAGGCGGCCGAGGTGTTGCCGGTGGTACGGATGTCACGCGCGACCGTGACATGCTCCGGCAGCTTGAGGGTCTTCACCATCGAGTCGATGATCCGCACGTTGGCCTGGTGCGGGATGAAGACGTCCAGGTCGTCCGAGGTGATCCCCGCCGCGTCCAGCGCCTGCTGGGCGACCTTCGCCATCTCGAACACGGCCCAGCGGAACACCGCCTGGCCCTCCTGCGTGATGGCGGGGAACTTGATGTTGCCCGCGCTGTCCAGCGGAAGCTCGTTGACGTCGCCGACGTGGAAGCGGTCCCACGAGACGGTCTGCTTGATGGTCTCGGACTTGTCGCCCTCGGAGCCCCACACGGTCGGACCGATGGCCGGCTCCTTGGAGGGGCCCACGACGACCGCGCCGGCGCCGTCGCCGAACAGGAAGGCGGTGGCCCGGTCCTCCAGGTCGGTCAGGTCGCTGAGTCGCTCCACGCCGATGACGACGACGTACTCGGCGGAGCCCTCCACGACCATGCCCTTGGCCAGGGTGAGGCCGTAGCCGAAGCCCGCGCAGCCGGCCGAGATGTCGAAGGCGGCCGCCTTGCCGGTGCCGAGCTGGTCGGCGATCGAGGTGGCGATGGCCGGTGTCTGGGCGAAGTGCGAGACCGTCGAGACGACGACCGCGCCGACCTGCGAGGCGTCGATGCCGGCGTCGGCGATCGCCTTGCCGGCCGCCTCGACCGACATCGCGGCCACCGTCTCCTCGGGGCCCGCCCAGTGCCGGGTCTCGATCCCGGAGCGCGACCGGATCCACTCGTCGGAGGAGTCGATCTTCTCCAGGATCACCTCGTTGGGCACCACCCGGGTCGGGCGGTAGCCGCCGACCCCGAGGATGCGCGCGTACGGGGCACCCTTACTGGGCTTGATCTTCGCCATCTACGGCTCCTTAGGCGTCAGGCGTCGACGTGCTCGGTGATGAGCGCACGGGCCGCGTCGAGGTCGTCGGGGGTCTTGAGGGCCAGCGTCTTGACGCCGGGCAGCGCCCGCTTGGCCAGTCCGGTCAGCGTGCCGCCGGGGCACACCTCGATGAGCGCGGTGACGCCCAGCTCCTTGAACGTCTCCATGCACAGGTCCCAGCGCACCGGGTTGGCGACCTGGCCGACCAGCCGCTCCAGCACCTCGGTGCCGGAGGCGACGGCCCGGCCGTCCCGGTTGGAGACGTAGGTGACCTTCGGGTCGGCGGGCGCCAGGTCGGCGGCGGCCTTGGCCAGCGTCTCGACCGCGGGGGCCATGTGCCGGGTGTGGAAGGCGCCGGCCACCTTCAGCGGGACGACCTTGCGGACGCCCTCGGGCTTGTCCTCGCTCAGCGCGGCGAGCTGCTCCAGGGTGCCCGCCGCGACGATCTGTCCCGCGCCGTTGATGTTCGCCGGGGTCAGGCCCAGCTTCTCCAGGTGCGCGAGGGAGGTCTCCGGGTCGCCGCCGAGCAGCGCCGACATGCCGGTCTCGGCGATCGCGGCGGCCTCCGCCATGGCCAGGCCGCGCGTGCGGACCAGCTTCAGGGCCGCGGCGTCCGACAGCACGCCCGCGAAGGCGGCCGCGGTGATCTCGCCGACGCTGTGACCGGCCACCGCGCCCGGCGTGATCTCCGACATGGCACCGAGTGCCGCGGCGGACAGGATCCCGGCGGCGACCAGCAGGGGCTGGGCGACGGCGGTGTCCCGGATCGCGTCGGCGTCGGCCTGGGTCCCGTAGTGCACCAGGTCGAGGTCGATGGCGTCCGACCACGCGGCGACGCGGTCCGCGGCACCGGGGAGTTCGAGCCAGGGGGTCAGGAAGCCGGGCGTCTGGGCGCCCTGGCCGGGAGCGACGAGTACGAGCACTCTCACACTCTCTCTTGGGTACGGGCACGGCCGCCCGTGGGGACAGGGACGAAGAACACGAGGGGCTTTTGTTGACCTCCGACAAAACCCTATGTCTGGGGGTCGCCGTCGGCCAGGCGCCCCAGGATCAGCGCGATCCGCAGCGTGAACGCGGATCGTACATCCGAAGGCGACCATCCGGTGACGTCCGTCACACGTCGGAGCCGGTAGCGCACGGTGTTCGGGTGAACGAAGAGCATCCGGGCCGCGCCCTCCAGGCTGCTCGCCTGCTCCAGGTAGACACTCAAGGTCTCCAGGAGTGCCGATCCGGCCTCTCCCAGCGGTCTGTAGATCTCCTCCACCAACTGCTCACGGGCGCTCGGATCCCCCGCGATCGCGCGCTCCGGCAGCAGATCGTCCGCCAGCACCGGCCGCGGCGCGTCCTGCCACGCCGTGCACGCCTTCAGACCCGCCGCTGCGGCCTGCGCGGACCGGGTGGCGGCCAGCAGGTCCGGCACCACCGGACCGGCGACCACCGGACCGGCCGCGTACGGCCCGATCAGCGACTTCGCCACCGCGAGCGGGTTGGGGTTGCCGCCCGCGATCACCACGAGACGGTCCCCGAGGACGCCGGTGAGCACCTGGACCTTGGCGTGCCGCGCGGCCCGCCGGATCGCCTCCACGGTCAGTTCGCTGTCCCCGTCCGGCGCGGTGCCGAGGACGACGCACACATGGTCGGGGGAGTTCCAGCCCAGTGCCGCGGCCCGGCTGACCGCGCCCTCGTCGGCCTCGCCGCTGAGCACGGCGTTGACCACGAGCGACTCCAGGCGCGCGTCCCAGGCACCGCGTGCCTCGGCGGCCTGGGCGTATACCTGGGCGGTCGCGAAGGCGATCTCCCGCGCGTAGACCAGCAGCGCCTCGCGCAGCACGCTCTCGTCGCCCGGCGCGGCCACCTCGTCGATGGCGCTCTCCATGACCTCGATGGTGGTGCGCACCATCTCCACGGTCTGCCGCAGCGTGATCGCCCGGGTCAGCTCGCGCGGCGCGGTCCCGAAGACGTCCGTGGAGATCGCCTGCGGGGCGTCCGGGTGCCGGAACCACTCGGTGAAGGCCGCGATGCCCGCCTGGGCGACCAGCCCGATCCAGGACCGGTTCTCCGGGGGCATCGCCCGGTACCACGGCAGGGTCTCGTCCATCCGCGCGATGGCCTGGGCGGCGAGACTCCCGGAGGACTTCTCCAGCCGTTTCAGGGTCGCGGCGTGCGTGTGGACGGAGGCTGCTGCGGGATCACCGGGGTGGGATTCGGGTTCGGGCACGGGGACAAGAGTGCCTTATCCGGACGGGAGCATGCGTCGCCGGGTCGGCGACCCGGCACCCGCGCGCAGCGGGGGCCCGACTACGGTGGGGGACGTGATGGACGTACGGCGCGCCGCCGAGCGCTACCCGGGCGGGGACCCGGCGGCCGGGATCGAGACCCGCCACGCCTTCTCCTTCGGCCCGCACTACGACCCCGGCAACCTGCGCTTCGGCGCGCTGATCGCCTGCAACGAGGAACGGCTCGCGCCCGGCGCCGGGTTCGACGAACACCCGCACAGCCACACCGAGATCGTCACCTGGGTCGTCGAGGGCGAACTGACCCACCGCGACTCCGCGGGCCACGAGCGGACCGTGCGCCCCGGAGACGTCCAGCACCTCAGCGCGGCGGCGGGCGTCCGGCACGTCGAACGCAACGACGGCGAGGGCCCGTTGACCTTCCTCCAGATGTGGCTGGCCCCGCTGGAACCGGGCGGCGAGCCGGCGTACGGGATCGTCCCGGGCATCGCCGACGCCACCCCCTACGCGGTACCGGCCGCGGGCGCGATGCTCCACGTGCGCCGCCTGGGCGCGGGGGAGCGGACCGCCGTACCGGACGCGGCGTATCTGTACGTCCACGTCGTGCGCGGCGAGGTGCGGCTGGACGGCGGGGAACTGGGCGCGGGGGACGCGGCGCGGATCACCGGCGCGCGCGGTCTCACGGCGGTGGCGGTGACCCCGGCCGAGCTGCTGGTGTGGGAGATGACGGGCTGAGGGGCACGGGTCAGTCGTCGCTCGCGGGCTCCGCGTTGCGCCAGATCGTCAGGTCGACCGTGATGTAGTCGCTGGGGCTGTGGCGGGCCGCCGAGCCGCGGTAGGTGACCAGGGCGATGTGGCCGGAGTTCGTGTACACGCAGATCTGCGAGCCCTTGCTGAGCTGCGAGAGGTGGACGCGCTCGGCGTACCGGGTCACCTTGCGGCAGGTCGCCAGCGAACCGTGCTCGGCGTTGTTCAGCAGGACGACCTTGTCGCTGTAGCTGCCGACGGCAGGGGTGTCGTCGTCCGTGTCGTCGTAGTCGGCGTAATAGAAGTCGGCGGTGTCCTCGTACCAGGGGGAGCTGCCGTCCCCGGTGACCGGCTTCGGCGGCGAGTCGGCGAACCGCACCCAGTAGCCGTTCGGGATGTTGACGCCCTTGAAGGCCACCGGCTTGGGGTCGGGGCGGCGCTGGCCGGTCGCGGTGGAGGGGCTCCGCGAGGAGCCGTCGTCCGCGGTGTCGCCGAGGTGGCTGAGCACCGAGACGCAGCCCACGCCCCACAGCAGGGCGAACCCGACGGCGGCGCCGATGGCGATCTTCCGGCCGACGCGGCGTTTCGGCCTGGGCGGCTGCCAGACGTAGGGCTGGACGTACGCCGGGTACGGCCGCGGCGGCACCGGCTGCTGGTACACGGGAACGCGCGGCGGCTGGGCGACGGCCGGCGGGACCGGGGGGTGGCCGGCCGGCCGGACCGGCCGGGTCACCGGTGCGGTGGGCGGCGGTGCGGCCGGTGCGGCCGTCGGGGCCGAGGCGAGCGCGGCCGAGGCGGAGACCCGCTGGGTGATCTGCGCCGTGAGCGCCGCCGGCAGCCAGGAACCGGACTGCCGCAGCGGCGTCGGCGACGCCTCCTGGCACAGCGCGACCACCTCGGCGGGGGTGGGCCGGTCGGCGGGGTCCTTGGCCAGGCACCGCGCCACGAAGGCGAGTTGGCCGGGCATGCCGTCGAGGTCGGGCTCCTCGTGCACGATCCGGTACAGCACCGCGTGCGAGGGACCGTCGCCGTACGCGCCCTGGCCGCGCGCCGCGAACACCGCGACCTGGCCCAGCGCGAACACGTCCGAGGCGGGCGTGACCGGCCGGCCCGCCGCCTGCTCCGGCGACATGAACGCCGGGGTGCCGACCGAGACGCCGGTGCCGGTCAGGGCGGTGGCGTCGGCGGCCCGGGCGATACCGAAGTCGATCACCCGGGGGCCGTCCCCGGCCAGCAGCACGTTGGACGGCTTCAGATCGCGGTGCACGATGCCCGCGCCATGGATCACCGACAGCGCCTCGGCCATCCCCGCGAGCAGCAGCAGGACCGACGGCAGCGGCAGCGGGCCGTGCTCGGCGACCGCCGTGGCCAGCGAGGGCCCGGCGACATAGGCGGTGGCCAGCCAGGGCCGGGCGCCCTCGGTGTCGAAGTCGATGACCGGCGCGGTGTACAGGCCCTGCACCCGCTGCGCGGCCCGCACCTCCTGCCGGAACCGGCGCCGGAACTCCCCGTCCTCGCCGAGCTCCGGCCGGATCGTCTTCAGGGCGATCGGGTGCCCGCCGGGCGTGTACGACAGATACACCGTGCCCATGCCGCCCGAGCCGAGCCGGGCGGCGAGCCGGTAGCCCGCCACCGCCCGAGGGTCACCGCTGTCCAACGGCCGGAACTCGTCGTCGTCCCGAAGCCCGCTCATCATCTTCCCCCGATGCGTACCACTGGCGAATCTCGTGGATCTCCTTGTGCACGGGGGAGATTATCGGACCGCTGGTCAGCGGATGCCGCGCGTCTCGGCCAGCACCGCGTCGGTGAGGACCGGCCACGCCTCGACCGCCCACGGCCCGAAGGCGCGGTCGGCCAGCGCGGCACAGGCCAGGCCCGCGTCCGGGTCGATCCACAGGAACGTACCGGCCTGGCCGAAGTGGCCGAAGGTGCGCGGGGAGGAGGAACCGCCGGTCCAGTGCGGGGACTTGCCGTCGCGGATCTCGAAGCCGAGGCCCCAGTCGTTGGGGTTCTGGTGGCCGTAGCCCGGCAACACGCCCTTCACGCCGGGGAACTGGACCGTCGTCGCCTCCGCGACGGTGCGCGGGTCCAGCAGCCGGGGCGCCTGCACCTCCGCCGCGAACCGCAGCAGGTCCCCGACCGCCGAGACGCCGTCCTTCGCCGGGGAGCCCGCGAGCGAGGTGGCCGTCATGCCCAGCGGCTCCAGCACCGCCTGCCGCGCGTACTCGGCGAACGGGATGCCGGTCGCCTTGGCGATGTGGTCGCCGAGCTGCTCGAACCCGGCGTTGGAGTACAGCCGCCGCTCCCCGGGCGGCGCCATCACCCGGTGCTCGTCGAAGGCGAGGCCGGAGGTGTGCGCCAGCAGGTGCCGCACCGTCGCCCCGGGCGGCCCGGCCGGCTCGTCCAGCTCGATCGCCCCCTCCTCGTACGCCACCAGCGCCGCGTACGCGGCCAGCGGCTTGGTCACCGAGGCGAGGGGGAAGCGGTGGGCGACGGGCCCGTGGGTCCCCAGGACGGTCCCGTCGGCTCGTACGACACCCGCGGCCGCGGTGGGCACGGGCCAGTTCTCGATCGACGCCAGGCTGTTCAACGACATGCCGCCGAGCCTATGCGGCGCACGGCACGAGCGGCGCCGACGGGTCCGGATCCCGCCCCGCCGCACTGTCGCGGCGGGGCCCGGGATGCGAGACTCGTGCCCCGCGCGCCCTCCGGCGGTCTCCGGCTGGTACTGCGGTTTTCTTACCGGCTCCGCTTGCTTGGAGTGCACTCGAAGGTCATAGCGTTGAGCACATGACGGTGATGCAGACCACGCCCGCGACCCTTGAGGACTCCCAGCCCGCCGACATCTGCGCCGCCCGGCCCGCGCGGCACCCGCGCCCGGACGGCCAGGACCGCTACACGATCAGTGAGGTCGTCGCCTTCACCGGCCTGACCGCGCACACGCTGCGCTGGTACGAACGGATCGGCCTGATGCCGCACATCGACCGCTCGCACACCGGTCAGCGCCGCTACAGCAACCGCGACCTGGACTGGCTGGACCTGGTGACCAAGCTGCGCCTCACGGGGATGCCGGTGGCGGACATGGTCAGATACGCGGAACTGGTGCGCGAGGGGGCCGCCACCTACCGGGAGCGGCAGGAACTGCTGGAGCAGACCCGCCGGGACGTGCTCGGCCGGATCGCGGAGCTGCGGGACACGCTCGCCGTGCTCGACCGCAAGATCAATTTTTACGCTACTGAGGGGAACGTGCGATGACCGACGCCAGGATTCCGACGGCACACCTGGGAGCGCGGGGGCCCGAGGTCGGCGTGCAGGGACTCGGCTGCATGGGCATGAACTTCGGCTACGGCCCCACCGACGCCGACCAGGCGCGCGCCACCCTGGACCGGGCGCTGGAGCTGGGGGTGACCCTCTACGACACCGCCGACGCGTACGGCGCCGGCGAGAACGAGCGGTTCCTCGCCCCCTTCTTCCGGGCCCACCGCGACGAGGTGGTGATCGCCACCAAGTTCGCCCTGTCCATCCCGAAGGACGACCCGACCAAGCGGGTCATCCGCAACGACGCCCCGTACATCCGCGAGGCCGTCGAGGGCAGCCTCCAGCGGCTGGGCGTGGACGAGATCGACCTCTACTACATGCACCGCCGCGATGTGAACGTGCCCATCGAGGAGACCGTCGGCACGATGGCGGAGCTGGTGCGCGAGGGCAAGGTCAAGCACCTGGGCCTCAGCGAGGTCACCGCCGAGGAGCTGCGCGCCGCGCACGCCGTGCACCCGATCGCGGCCGTGCAGTCGGAGTGGTCGCTGTTCAGCCGGGACATCGAGGCGCACGTCGTACCGGCCGCGAGGGAACTGGGCGTCGCCCTGGTGCCGTACTCGCCGCTCGGCCGGGGCTTCCTCACGGGTGCCTTCGCCGACGCCGACAAGGACCTCACGGCCGGCGACTTCCGCCGTCAGCAGCCCCGCTTCACCGGCGACAACGCCGCCGCCAACACGGCCCTGCTCCAGCCGCTGCGCACCATCGCCGCCGCGCACGACGCCACCCCGGCCCAGATCGCCCTGGCCTGGGTCCAGCAGCGCGCCGCCGTCGACTCCCTGGCGGTGATCCCGATCCCGGGCACCCGCAAGGCGAACCGGGTGGAGGAGAACGTGGGCGCGACCCGCATCACCCTGACCGGGGAGGAGCTGGCCGAGCTGGAGCCGATCGCGGGCAAGGTGGCGGGCGACCGGTACGCGGACATGACGTTCACCTCCGCCGGCCGGGAGTGACCCGTCCCCTAGAGTTCCGCCAGCAGCTCGGCCTTCTTGCTGGAGAACTCCTCGTCGGTCACCAGCCCGGACTGGTGCAGCTCCCCGAGATGCCTGATCCGCTCGGCGATGTCGGCGGGGTCGCGGCGGCACCGTGACACCGCCGGCGCGGGCCCGCGCGCACGCACCGCCGCGAGCACCGCGGCGGCGAACGGCAGCGACTCGTGCACCGGTCCGTAGCCGAGCCCGAACACCACCGCCGCCGGGTCCTGATCCGGTTCCGGGACCGGCGGCGCGCCCGAGGCGCGCAGCCGCAGGAACCCCTCCAGGGCCTCCGGCGACCGCCACTCCACCCCGCTGAGGTCGGCGACCGAATAACTCTGGTCGCCGGCCTTCCACTTGGCCGTGGACGCGCCCGTCCAGGACCACCGGAACCGCACGGACGTCCCGTCGAACGTCGCCTTCCCGTCGTACGCCTTGAACTGCAACGGCGCAGCGGGCGCGGCCACCAGGTACCGGTCGGCCGGACCCGACTCCGTCAGCCGCGCCGCCAACTCCTCGGCGCAGGACGCCGCCTGCGTCTCCCGCTCGGCCGGCAGGACCAGCCGGTAGGGGTCGGACCCCTCTTTGAGCTGCCCGTCCGCCGCCTCCATGAGCGGGTCGGCGCCCGCGCGGGGCACCAGCCGCATGACGAGGGTGCCCTTTCTGCCCGGCACGAGTGTGACCTCTTCCAGCGCGGACAGCGGGATCCGCCGCTCCCCGAGCGCCTGGAACAACTTCGGTGTTCGAATCCCCCGTTCGTAGCGGATGAGCACGGAGTCGGACTCGAACTCCCAGACGGCATGAAAACCCGCCAGTACGTCACCCATGCGGCTCATCGTATGCGGCACGTGCCCCTCCGTCGCCACCCGCGCAGACCGCACTTCCTGCTGTTTCTACGCGCGTTGGGCCGTGGTCGTCGCGGGCAGACCGGACCGGCACGCGTCATTCTCACCGGCGCACGTCACCGAGTCGTACGCGCCCGTGCCGATGTCGGCGAGGTTGCGCAGGCTGTCCGTGCCCGGGGTGAAGTACCCGGCGTGGCCCTGCGCGTCCCGCGCGGACAGCACCCGGGCGCCGAAGCCGGCCGCGACCGGGTCCGCGCCGTGCCCGAGCCCGCCCAGCTCCAGGTACGGCACGTCCTGGATCCAGTCGGTGGCGTCCCGCATGGCCCACACCCGGGCGGTGGTGCCCAGACCGGCGGCCTTGGAGACCCGCATGCCGGGGCTGGCGGCCACCGCTATGTCGGCGACCCGCGGGGGCATCTGGTGCGCGGCGACCCCGCACACCACGGACCCGTAGCTGTGGCAGAACATCGACACCGGGGCCCGGCCGGGCAGGGCACGCAGCAGCGCGTTCAGCCGCAGGGAGCCCTCCGCCGCGCGCGCCCCGGTGGCCGCGTCCACGCCGAGGCCGTCGGGGGAGGTGTAGTCGGCCCAGGCGATCACGGCCGTACGGGTCTCTGGGGCGGCCGTGCGCTCCGCCGCGTACAGCGCCTTGGCCATGCCGACCGGGGCGGTGTAGGGGCGGTTGGTCTTCTGGAAGGTGAGCACGTCGGTGTCGACGCCGGGGACGACGACCGAGATCCGCTGCGCTTTTGCCAGGTTCCCGAACACCTCCGCGATGCGGCCGGTGCCCTCCGGGTCGAAGGAGAGGATCTGGCGGCCGGGAGTCAGCAGCGACTCGTAGCGGTGCATACGACGGCCCGCGTCCTGCTGTCCGGCCGCGCTGAGCCGGTTGTCGTGCATGCGCTTGCGTTCGAGCACGCGCTCGTGCTCCAGGGCGATGTGGTTGGCCCGGTAGCGCAGGGAGACCGGCGCGCCGTTCATGTTGCCCACCGCGAGCGGATAGCGGTGGGCGAGGCGGGCGCGGTCCTGCGCGGAGAGCGAGGCGAAGAAGCGGGTGAGCCGCGCGGGGTCGGCCGCCGGATCCGGCAGCCGCAGGCTGTGGAGGCTGCCGTGCCGCCACTTCTCGAGCGAGGCCTGGAGTCCGCCCGACTCCCGGTGGGTGCGCAGGGCGGTCCAGCCGGTGGTGGCGAGCATCACGAACACGACGGCCAGCGCCAGCATCGCGCGCCAGACGTTGAGTTGCGGGGAGGTATCGAAGGAAGTCACTGGGAGGACACACTAGGAGAACGGGACGGTCTCGCGGTAACCCAGTGACCGGGATCACGTTTCGTCGTAGATCGAACACCCGGTGAACGATCTTTCGAACCTGTCGCAGTCGATCTGCTGAACACCACATCGGCGGTCCCCCCGAACGCATCTCCGTCGATCTTCCCGACGTGATGCCAACGGCCTCAGCTCGTGCGCCAGTTCCCCCGGAGGGCCGAACTCACCTGATCGAGGTAGGCCGCGGTGAGCGATCTGACGGCTTCCAGGCTGCAGTCCCGGCCCTCGCACCACTGCCGCTCCGTGACCCTTATCACCCCGCCGAACACCGCCACCGCGAGCCTCGGCCGGGGGTCCGCGTCCACGTCCACGCCCTCCCGCTCGGCCAGCAGCCGCGCGAGGGTCTCCTCGACGGCGGTCGAGCGGCGCAGATGGGCGGCGAGCAGCGCGGGCGTCGACTCGATCGTCCGGTACATGCGCAGGTACAGCTCCATCGGCACGGCCGACTCGACGGTCTCCCGGATCGTGTCCCAGTCCTCCAGGACCGCCTGCCGCAGCGCCTCCATCGGCGCCTCGTGCGAGGGCCGGGCGCGCAGGGCGGACAGGAAGAGGGACTCCGTCATCTCCTGGACCGCGAAGGCCGCGTCCTCCTTGCCCGCGAAGTAGCGGAAGAAGGTGCGCTGGGAGACCTCGCAGGCCGCGGCTATCTCGTCCACCGTCGTGCGCTCGTAGCCCTGCGTGGTGAACAGTTCGAGAGCGGCCCGCAGCAGCGACTCCCGGGTACGCCGCTTCTTGCGCTCGCGCAGCGTCTCCATGGCCTCTCGACTGCCCCTCTCTGAACATCCGGCCAATTCGGCAAATGGCGGTGTGCCCTGTCAGTTACCGACTTATGAAATTGTTTGTCAAATGTCAGTGGCTGTCACTAGTCTCGAACGCATGACTGGTCAGACCATCATCGACACGACGGGATCGGGTGACGGAGCCCCGCCGGCCCAGGCGGAGCAAGCCCGTGCCACGGGGATGCGCGGCCATCCGTGGCTCACCCTGTTCACCGTCGCCGTGGGGGTCATGATGGTGGCCCTGGACGGCACCATCGTGGCCATCGCCAACCCGGCCATCCGCGACCATCTGCACGCGACCTTCGCCGACGTGCAGTGGATCACCAACGCCTACTTCCTCGCCCTCGCGGTCACCCTGATCACCGCGGGCAAGCTCGGTGACCGCTTCGGCCACCGGCAGACCTTCCTCATCGGCGTGACCGGCTTCGCCGCCGCCTCCGGGGCGATCGGGCTGTCCAACAGCATCGCCGTCGTCATCACCTTCCGGGTCTTCCAGGGCCTGTTCGGCGCGCTGCTGATGCCGGCCGCGCTCGGCCTGCTGCGGGCCACGTTCCCGGCCGAGAAGCTCAACATGGCCATCGGCATCTGGGGCATGGTGATCGGCGCGTCCACCGCCGGCGGCCCCATCCTCGGCGGCGTGCTCGTCCAGCACGTCAACTGGCAGTCGGTGTTCTTCATCAACGTGCCGGTCGGCGCGATCGCCCTGGTCCTGGGCCTGCTGATCCTGCTCGACCACCGTGCGCAGAACGCGCCGCGCTCCTTCGACCTGCTCGGCATCGCCCTGCTGTCCGGCGCGATGTTCTGCCTCGTGTGGGCCCTCATCAAGGCGCCGGGCTGGGGCTGGGGCTCGGGCGAGACCTGGGGCTTCATCGCCGCCTCGGTCCTGCTCTTCGCGTTCTTCGCGTTCTGGGAGACCAAGGTCTCCGAGCCGCTCATCCCGCTCGGCCTGTTCCGCTCCGTGCCGCTGTCGGCCGGTGTGGTCCTGATGGTCCTGATGGCCATCGCCTTCATGGGCGGCCTGTTCTTCGTGACCTTCTACCTCCAGAACGTGCACGGCATGACGCCGGTCAACGCGGGCCTGCACCTGCTGCCGCTCACCGGCATGATGATCGTCGCCTCGCCGCTCGCCGGCGCCGCGATCACCAAGCTCGGCCCGCGGATACCGCTGGCCGGCGGCATGGCCGCGACCGCGATCGCCATGTACGGCATGTCCACGCTCAAGACCGGTACCGGCAGCGGCGTGATGTCCGTCTGGTTCGCCCTCCTCGGCCTCGGCCTCGCGCCGGTCATGGTCGGCGCGACCGAGGTCATCGTCGGCAACGCGCCCATGGAGCTGTCCGGTGTCGCCGGTGGTCTCCAGCAGGCCGCCATGCAGATCGGCGGCAGCCTCGGCACGGCGGTGCTGGGCGCGGTGATGGCATCCAAGGTCGACAGCGCGCTGCCGGGCAACTGGAAGGGCGCGGGACTGCCGCCGCTGACGCAGGGCCAGCTCGACCAGGCGTCCGAGGCGGTGCAGGCCGGGGTGGCGCCGGTGCAGAAGGGGATGCCCCCCGAGATGATCGCCAAGATCACCAACGTGGCGCACGACACCTTCATCTCCGGCATGAGCCTCGCGTGCCTCGTCGCCGCGGGCGTCGCCGTGGTCGCGGTCCTGGTCGCCTTCCTCACCAAGCGGGGCGGCAACGCGGAGGCGGGCGCGGGCGTGGGTCACATCTGACCCCCGGTCGCCCGGCCGGGTGACTCGGCCGGGGTTCGCTGGCGCGGCGCGCCCGGCGCGGGACAGAGTCTTCCCCGGGCAACCCGGCCGCAGACGCCCACCGCGGGAGGGGAGCGGTGCGCGTCTGCGGCTCGCCACGGGAACGCGGACCGGGCGCTGGCGGGGGGCCGCCCGCGGGCGGCCTGGCCGGTGCCGGTACGCGTCCCCGCGTCCGGCCCGCCGCAGCCCGCCCGCGTCCACCCGGCAGGGTTACGGGTCGCCCCGGCCGCACCGGGGTGCGCCGCCGGCACCCCGGCGCAGGTCCCGCCGTCAGGGCGCGGGCCCACCCGTACCGCCGGGCCGCGCCGGTGGGCGCGGGCGAGCCGGTCGGTGCCGGGACGCGTCTCCGCGTCCGGTCCGCCGAAGCCCGCCCGCGCCCACCCGGCAGGGTTACGCGTCGCCCCCGGCTGCGCCGGGATGTGCTGCTGTCACGTCCAGTACCTGGTAGCGGTCGATCGCCTGCTTCAGTACCGAGCGGTCGATGCGGCCCGCTCGGGCCAGTTCCGTGAGGACCGCCACCACGATCGACTGCGCGTCGATGTGGAAGAAGCGGCGGGCCGCACCCCGGGTGTCGGCGAAGCCGAAGCCGTCGGCGCCGAGCGACTGGTAGGGGCCGGGCACCCAGCGCGCGATCTGGTCCGGCACCGACCGCATCCAGTCGGACACGGCCACGAACGGACCCTCCGACCCGCTGAGCTTGCGCGTCACGTACGGCACCAGCTGCTCCTCCTCGGGATGCAGCAGGTTGTGCTCCTCGCAGGCCACCGCCTCCCGGCGCAGCTCGTTCCAGGACGTCGCGGACCACACCGACGCCCGTACGTTCCACTCCTCCGCGAGGATCCGCTGCGCCTCCAGCGCCCACGGCACCGCGACGCCGGACGCCATGATCTGCGCCGGAATCGCCCCGCCGGGTCCGTCGGAGAGCTTGTGGACGCCCTTGACGATGCCCTCGACGTCCACGCCGGCCGGCTCCGCGGGGTGCTGGATCGGCTCGTTGTAGACGGTGAGGTAGTAGAAGACGTCCTCGCCGTGCGGATGCTCGTCCGAGCCGCCGTACATGCGGCGCAGGCCGTCCTTGACGATGTGCGCGATCTCGTAGGCGTACGCGGGGTCGTACGCGACACACGCGGGGTTCGTGGACGCCAGAAGCTGCGAGTGCCCGTCGGCGTGCTGGAGGCCCTCGCCGGTGAGCGTCGTCCGTCCCGCGGTCGCGCCGAGGACGAACCCGCGCGCCATCTGGTCGGCCATCTGCCAGAACTGGTCACCCGTGCGCTGGAACCCGAACATCGAGTAGAAGACGTACACCGGGATCAGCGGCTCGCCGTGCGTCGCGTACGCGGACCCAGCCGCGATCAGCGAGGCCGTGCACCCCGCCTCGGAGATGCCGTCGTGCAGCATCTGCCCGGTCGGCGACTCCTTGTACGCGAGCAGCAGCTCGCGGTCCACCGACTCGTACTGCTGCCCGAGCGGGTTGTAGATCTTCGCGCTCGGGAAGAAGGAGTCCATGCCGAACGTGCGGTACTCGTCCGGCGCGATCAAGACGAACCGCCGCCCGATCTCCTTGTCCCGCATGAGGTCCTTGAGCAGGCGCACGAAGGCCATGGTGGTCGCGATGGACTGCTGGCCCGAGCCCTTCTTCACGGTCGCGTACGCCTTGTCGTCCGGCAGCGCGAGCGCCTTGGAGCGCACGACGCGCGTGGGGACGTACCCGCCGAGGCCCTTGCGGCGGTCGTGCATGTACTGGATCTCCTCCGAGTCCCGCCCCGGGTGGTAGTACGGCGGCGCGCCGGACTCCAGCTCCCGGTCGGAGATCGGCAGGTGCAGCCGGTCCCGGAACCGCTTCAGGTCGTCGACCGTCAGCTTCTTCATCTGGTGCGTGGCGTTGCGGCCCTCGAAGTTCGGGCCCAGCGTCCAGCCCTTGATCGTCTTGGCCAGGATGACCGTCGGCTGGCCCTTGTGCTCGGTGGCCGCCTTGAACGCCGCGTAGATCTTGCGGTGGTCGTGACCGCCCCGGCCCAGGTGCAGGATCTGGTCGTCGGTCATGTTCTCGACCATCGCGCGCAACCGGTGGTCGTCGCCGAAGAAGTGCCGGCGGATGTAGTCGCCCGACTCCGTGGCGTACGTCTGGAACTGACCATCCGGGGTCATGTTCATCTTGTTGACCAGGACGCCGTCCCGGTCCTGCGCGAGCAGCGGGTCCCAGGTGCGGTCCCAGATCAGCTTGATCACGTTCCAGCCGGCGCCCCGGAAGACCGACTCCAGCTCCTGGATGATCTTGCCGTTGCCGCGCACCGGGCCGTCCAGGCGCTGGAGGTTGCAGTTGACCACGAAGGTCAGGTTGTCCAGGCCCTCCCGGGCCGCGAGCGTGAGCTGGCCGAGCGACTCCGGCTCGTCCATCTCGCCGTCGCCCAGGAACGCCCACACGTGTGACTTGGAGGTGTCCGCGATGCCGCGCGCCTCCATGTAGCGGTTCATCCGCGCCTGGAAGATCGCCCCCAGCGGGCCGAGGCCCATGGAGACCGTCGGGAACTCCCAGAAGTCCGGCATCGAACGCGGGTGCGGGTAGCTGGACAGGCCGTTCGGGTACTTCGACTTCTCCTGGCGGAATCCGTCGAGCTGGTTCTCGGTGAGCCGGTCCAGCATGTAGGCGCGGGCGTAGATGCCCGGGGAGGCGTGGCCCTGGAAGAAGACCTGGTCGCCGCCGTCGCCCTCGTCCTTGCCGCGGAAGAAGTGGTTGAAGCCCACGTCGTAGAGGGACGCGGAGGAGGCGAAGGTGGCGATGTGGCCGCCCACGCCGATACCGGGGCGCTGGGCGCGCGAGACCATCACGGCCGCGTTCCAGCGCGTCGCGTTCAGGATCCTGCGCTCGATCTCCTCGTTGCCCGGGAAGAACGGCTCGCTCTTGGTGGGGATCGTGTTGACGTAGTCCGTGCTGCGCATCTCGGGCACGGCCACGCGCTTCTCACGGGCCCGCTCGATCAGCCGCAACATGAGGTAGCGCGCCCGCTCCCGGCCGCGCTCGTCCACGACGGCGTCGAGGGAGTCGAGCCACTCCTGAGTCTCTTCTGGGTCGAAGTCAGGAACCTGACTCGGCAGGCCGCCAATGATGATCGGGGTGCGATCGGATCCGGAAGCCACGCTGTTCCTTACCTGTCGGAGGGCCGGTTCTCGCTGTACGTGCCTACTGCTCGTAGGCGCTGCTCGTGCCTACTGCCAGTGCCCGCGCCGTTCCCCATCGTGTACCTCGGGAGGACGTCCGTCATCTCCACCGGCGCCTCCCCGGCGTACCGCCGGAGCACACCGCCGGTCAAAACGCAACGATACGCCCGGGGTGTGACGCGTTTGGCAAAGTTGTTCGATGGTTCCATCGGTGGATGATTCCGCTGAGCGCAAACCGGGCACATGCGGGTGATGTGGGTGGGGCGGAATCGAGATACGGTGCCAGGAGTCGCCACGACACGGCCGGTAACGTCACCGTTTCGGCGGCCGGGACGGCCGGGTACTTGCGCTATCCGCCCTGCCCGTGTGGACTACGGCCAATGCTTCGCGCACGCGCGTGGCTGAGATATTCACCAAGACATGATCAGGAGGCAACCCGTGAGCGCGACCGCGGACCACGCGGAGGAGCGGACGAACCCTGCCGCCAGGCTGGGGTTCCAGCCCGGACAGGTGGTCCAGGAGATCGGCTACGACGACGACGTCGACCAGGAGCTCCGCGAGGCCATCGAGGAAGCCGTTGCGGGCGACCTGATGGACGAGGAATACGACGACGTGGCCGACGCCGTTGTGCTTTGGTTCCGTGACGACGACGGCGACCTGACGGATGCGCTGGTGGATGCCACCACGTACATCGAAGAGGGCGGCGCGATTCTGCTCCTCACGCCGAAGACCGGCCGTCCGGGGTATGTGGAGCCGAGCGACATCTCGGAAGCCGCGACGACGGCCGGCCTGACCGCCGCGAAGAGCGTCAGCGTCGGCAAGGACTGGAGCGGCAGCCGGCTGGCCACGCCGAAGGCGGCCAAGCCGAAGCGGTGACCGCTGTCCGGACGGGCCGGATCTCGCCCCGGCCCGTCCGGAACCCAGGTGATCGCTGATTAGGGTGGATCCAGAGCGTTTGCTGCGCTCTCACCCCGACAGCCCACCGAAGGGAAGCACGACATGGCGATCCAGGTCGGCGACAAAGCGCCCGACTTCGAGCTCAAGGACAACCACGGCCGCACCGTGCGGCTCGCCGACTTCCGCGGCGAGAAGAACGTGGTCCTGCTCTTCTACCCGTTCGCCTTCACCGGCGTGTGCACCGGCGAGCTGTGCGAGCTGCGCGACAACCTGCCGAAGTTCGCGGACCGCGACACCCAGCTGCTCGCCGTCTCCAACGACTCCATCCACAGCCTGCGCGTCTTCGCCGAGCAGGAGGGACTGGAGTACCCGCTGCTCAGCGACTTCTGGCCGCATGGCAACGTCTCGCGCGCCTACGGCGTCTTCGACGAGGACAAGGGTTGTGCGGTGCGGGGCACCTTCATCATCGACAAGGACGGCGTCGTGCGCTGGACCGTCGTCAACGGCCTGCCGGACGCGCGTGACCTGAACGAGTACGTGAAGGCGCTCGACACCCTGTAGTCGGCCGGTCGGCCGAACCTGGGAATCTTCGGGTCCAGGGTCGGCGGGGGGCGGGAACTCGTCACTAGGATCGGCTCGTTGATCCCATATCCGAAGCACGACGGGGCTCCCCGCCCCTCGACACCACTTGGAGGACTCGTGGGAGTCAGCCTCAGCAAGGGCGGCAACGTCTCGCTGACCAAGGAGGCCCCGGGCCTGACCGCCGTCATCGTCGGACTGGGCTGGGACGTGCGCACCACGACCGGCACCGACTTCGACCTCGACGCGAGCGCGCTGCTGCTGAACAACTCCGGCAAGGTCGTCAGCGACCAGCACTTCGTCTTCTTCAACAACCTCAAGAGCCCCGACGGCTCCGTGGAGCACACCGGTGACAACCTCACCGGTGAGGGCGAGGGCGACGACGAACAGATCAAGGTCAACCTCGCCGGCGTCCCCGCCGACGTCGACAAGATCGTGTTCCCGGTGTCCATCTACGACGCCGAGAACCGCCAGCAGTCCTTCGGCCAGGTCCGCAACGCGTTCATCCGCGTGGTCAACCAGGCCGGCGGCGCCGAGATCGCGCGTTACGACCTCAGCGAGGACGCCTCCACCGAGACCGCCATGGTCTTCGGCGAGCTGTACCGCAACGGCGCGGAGTGGAAGTTCCGCGCCATCGGCCAGGGCTACGCGTCCGGGCTGCGCGGCATCGCCCAGGACTTCGGCGTCAACGTCTGACGTCCTGGAGCCGGCACACCGTCCGGCGCCGAGCCGTTTACGGCCGGCGCCGGACGCGCAGGTAACAGGGAAGCACCGTCAGGGGAGGACCAGCAATCATGGGTGTGACGCTCGCCAAGGGGGGCAATGTCTCCCTCTCCAAGGCCGCACCGAACCTCAGCAACGTCATGATCGGGCTCGGCTGGGACGCGCGCTCCACCACCGGCGCCCCCTTCGACCTGGACGCCAGCGCGCTGCTGTGCGGCGCCAACCACCGGGTGATGGGCGACGAGTGGTTCGTCTTCTACAACCAGCTCAAGAGCCCGGACGGCTCGGTGGAGCACACCGGTGACAACCTCACCGGTGAGGGCGAGGGCGACGACGAGTCGATCCTGGTCGACCTCGGCAAGGTGCCCGCCCAGTGCGAAAAGATCATCTTCCCGGTCTCCATCCACATGGCCGACGAGCGCGGCCAGACCTTCGGACAGGTCTCCAACGCCTTCATCCGCGTGGTCAACCAGTCCGACGGCCAGGAGCTCGCGCGCTACGACCTCAGCGAGGACGCCTCCACCGAAACCGCCATGATCTTCGGCGAGCTCTACCGCCACCAGGGCGAATGGAAATTCCGGGCGGTCGGTCAGGGGTACGCGTCGGGACTGCGCGGAATCGCTCTAGACTTTGGGGTCAACGTTTCGTAAAGCCGTGCTCGGCGCGGGGGAAACCCTCATAGGAGGCACCCCCACAACACGATGGGGTAACCAGTGCTACTGAAAACCTTCGGCTGGTCGTTCGCGGTCACCGCGCTCGGCCTGGTCGCCGCGGTCTTCTACGGGGGGTGGGAGGCCTTCGGAGTCGTGGCGATCCTCGCCGTCCTGGAGATCTCGCTGTCCTTCGACAACGCGGTGGTCAACGCCGGAATCCTGAAGAAGATGAACGCCTTCTGGCAGAAGATCTTCCTCACGGTGGGCGTCCTCATCGCCGTCTTCGGCATGCGACTGGTCTTCCCCGTCGTCATCGTGGCCATCACCGCCAAGCTCAACCCGGTCGACGCGGTGCACCTCGCCTTCGCCGACAAGGACCGCTACCAGCAGCTGGTCACGGACGCCCACCCGGCGATCGCGGCCTTCGGCGGCATGTTCCTGCTGATGATCTTCCTCGACTTCATCTTCGAGGACCGGGACATAAAGTGGCTGCAGTGGATCGAGCGGCCGCTGGCCAAGCTCGGCAAGGTCGACATGCTGTCGGTCTGCATCTCCCTGATCGTCCTGCTGATCACCTCCTTCACCTTCGCCACCCACGCCCACCAGCACGGCGGCATGCACGCCGACAAGGCGCAGACGGTCCTCATCTCCGGCATCGCCGGCCTGATCACCTATCTGATCGTCGGCGGTCTCTCCGGGTTCTTCGAGGAACGCCTGGAGGCGGAGGAGGAGCGCGAGCACGAGGAGGAGGAAGAGGCCGCCCGCACCGGCAAGAAGAAGCCGGCCGTCCTGCTGGCCGGCCAGGCCGCGTTCTTCATGTTCCTCTATCTGGAGGTCCTGGACGCGTCCTTCTCCTTCGACGGCGTGATCGGCGCCTTCGCCATCACCAACGACATCGTGATGATGGCCCTCGGCCTCGGCATCGGCGCGATGTACGTCCGCTCGCTCACCGTCTACCTGGTCCGCCAGGGCACCCTCGACGACTACGTCTACCTGGAGCACGGCGCCCACTACGCGATCGGCGCGCTGGCCCTGATCCTCATGGTCACCATCCAGTACGAGATCAACGAGGTGATCACCGGCCTCGTCGGCGTGGTCCTGATCGCCCTGTCCTTCTGGTCCTCCGTCCGCCGCAACCGGGCCCTCGCGGCGGCCGGACCCGGCGCCGGGGAGAAGACCGAGGTCTCCTCGGGGGTGTGACACCCTGACCGATGAGGAACGCTCTGACCGGGGCG
Organism: Streptomyces sp. NPDC048106; assembly: GCF_040706415.1. NCBI lineage: Bacteria > Bacillati > Actinomycetota > Actinomycetes > Kitasatosporales > Streptomycetaceae > Streptomyces > Streptomyces sp. NPDC048106. Next base: position 57,153 of record NZ_JBEZND010000038.1, read on the forward strand.
GCGGGCACCGCCGGCCGCCCCGGACGCAGAGGTGACGAGACCTGGGGGCGGGACATGGGCTTCTTCGACGGACTGCTGGGCGCACGCGCGGTCGACTTCGACTCCGGCAACGGCGCCAACGCCATCGAACTCACCAAGCGGCGCCAGTCGGTGTCCCTCACCAAACAGGGCGCCGTCACCGGCCATCTGCGCGTCAACCTCACCTGGCGGATGCGCACCTCCGACTTCGGCGCACAGCGCCCCAGCCTGCTGCGGCACCCCCTCAAGGCCCTCAAGCCGCCGGAGATCCTGGGCCACGGCCAGAGCATGGTCGACGTCGACCTCGACCTGGGCTGCCTGTACGAGCTGGCCGACGGCACCAAGGGCGTCGTACAGCCGCTGGGCGACTACCTGGGCGACATCAACGCGGCGCCGTACATCAAGATCAGCGGTGACGACCGGTTCGGCTCGGGCTCCGGCGAGACGATGTACATCAACCTCGACCACCACGAGTCCATCAAGCGGGTGCTGGTCTTCGTGTACATCTACGACCAGACCCCCGCGTTCGACCGTACGCACGCCATCGTCACCCTGTACCCCAGCAGCGGACCCCGGCTGGAGATCAGCCTGGACGAGCGCCACCCCCAGGCCCGCTCCTGCGCCGTCCTCCTCATCGAGAACGTCAAGGGCGAACTGGTGGTCCGCCGCGAGGTCAAGTTCGTCTACGGCTTCCAGGCGGAGCTGGACCGGCTGTACGGGTGGGGGCTCCAGTGGGGCCGCGGCTACAAGACCAAGGTCTGATCCCGCCGGGCGCCGGTACCGCCGATGGCGGCGGTCCGGTCTACCGGCCGATGAACTGCGGACCCTGCGGCGGCAGCCGGAAGTCGGGGTCCAGCGCCACGGGGACCGCCGGTACGGGCTGCGGGTAGCCGTACGCCGGGGCCGCGGCCGGGGCCGAGGTCGGCTGGGGATACGCGTAGCCCGGCTGCCGGGGCACCGCCGAGGTCGGCTGCTCCGGGGGCAGCGGCTGGGAGACCGTGACGCCCTCCTGCGCCGCCGGCTCCTCCGACTCGTCCACCGAGATGCCGAAGTCCGTGGCGAGGCCCTTGAGGCCGTTGGAGTAGCCCTCGCCCAGCGCCCGGAACTTCCAGCCGTCCCCGCGCCGGTAGAGCTCGCCGCAGATCATCGCCGTCTCCGCGCCGGTCTCCGGCTTGATGTCGAACACCGCCCACGGCTCACCGTCGGCGACGGCGGCGTCGTACAGCGTGATGCTCAGGTTCGGCACCCGGTCGAAGGAGACCCCGTCCGCCGAGGCGATCAGCAGGATCCGCCCGATCTCCGGCTCGATCCCCCGCAGGTCTGACTGGATCGTGTCGGTCAGCCCCTCGGCGACCCGCTTCTTGCCCAGCCGCCACACCTGCCCCGACGGATGCCGGGGCTGGTTGTAGAAGACGAAGTCCTCGTCGGAGCGCACCCGGCCGTCGGGGCCCAGCAGCAGCGCCGAGGCGTCCACGTCCGGGACCGAGGTCCCCGGCGTCCAGCGCAGCACCGCGCGCACCGTGGTGGCCTCCAGCGGGACGTTCGACCCCTTCAGCATCGCGTGCGTCATGCCGTCATCCTGCCTTCTTGGTCCTGGCCACGACAATGCGGGGGGTGTCGGGGACCGACACGGCCGAGTTACCGGAAATTCACGTCCGAAGGGAACCTCGGACAGGTCCCCCTACGTACTATTACCGGCCACCCTTTACCGAATCCACAGACCCCGATTGCACTCTTGGGGAGTCCTATGCGTCATTTCGGGCACATCGCCCCCGAGGTCCGGCAGCGCCTCTTCCACCGGGAGCCCGGCGCGTTCACCGCCGACTCCCCGGCCCGGCTGCTCGCCGTCGCCCTCGGCGCCACGCTGTACAGCCCGGCCACCCGGCCGCGGCTCGCCGACGACGTCCTCAGGCAGGCGGGCAACGGCGTGGTCTCCATGGTGCTGTGCCTGGAGGACTCCATCGACGACGCGGACGTGGTGGCCGCCGAGGAGAACCTGGTCAGGCAGTTCGCCGACCTCGACTCCCGGCCCGGCGCGCAGCCCCCGCTGCTGTTCATCCGGGTGCGCACCCCCGAACAGATCCCCGACCTCGTCCGCCGCCTCGGCCCGTCCGTGCGGCTGCTGTCCGGATTCGTGCTGCCCAAGTTCACCGGGGAGCGCGGCCTGCCCTTCCTGGACGCCCGCGGCGCCGCCGAGGCCGAGGCCGGCCGCCGCCTCTTCGCCATGCCGGTCCTCGAATCCCCGGAGCTGCTCTACCGCGAGTCGCGGGTGGAGACCCTGGAGGGCATCTTCCGCGCCGTCGACAAGCACCGCGACCGCGTCCTCGCGCTCCGTCTCGGCGTCACCGACTTCTGCTCCTCCTACGGCCTGCGCCGCGCCCCCGACATGACCGCCTACGACGTCCAGGTCGTCGCGTCCGTCATCGCCGACGTCGTGAACATGCTGGGCCGCGCCGACGGCACCGGATTCACGGTCACCGGGCCCGTGTGGGAGTACTTCCGCCTGTCCGAGCGCATGTTCAAGCCCCAGCTCCGGCAGAGCCCCTTCCTTGAGGTGCAGGCCACCGAGCTGCGCGAGAAGCTGCTGGAGCACGCCATGGACGGACTGCTGCGGGAGATCTCCCTCGACCAGGCCAACGGCCTGCTCGGCAAGACCTGCATCCACCCCTCCCACGTGCTGCCGGTGCACGCGCTGTCCGTGGTCAGCCACGAGGAGTACAGCGACGCCCAGGACATCCTGCGGCCGGAGCGCGGCGGCGGGGGCGTCCTCAGGTCCGCCTACACGAACAAGATGAACGAGGTGAAACCCCACCGCGCCTGGGCCGAGCGGACCCTGCTGCGCGCGGAGGTGTTCGGCGTCGCCCACGAGGACGTGGGCTTCGTGGAACTGCTCGCCGCCGGAATACCCGGCTGACCTTCTCCTGTCCGGGACACGCATCCAAGGAACGCATGAACAACGCAGTGAACGACGGGGTCTGGTCCGGCACCTGGGTCGCCGAGCGGCTCGGGGTCGGGCTCGAGGGCGACGACGCCCTGCGGGCCATGCTGGGCCTCGCCCTGCGCCGCAACCCCAAGCGCGCCCACCTGCTGGTCTCCCACGTGCTCGGCAAGCACGTACCGCAGGCGCCTTCGGTGGTGTACGGCCACGGGGTGCGGCTGGGCCGGCGGGTGCACGCGCTCCTCGGCGAGGCGGAGGCGGCCCGCGCGGTCGTCCTCGGGTACGCGGAGACCGCGACGGGGCTCGGCCACGCGGTGGCCGACGGACTCGGGACTGCGCCGTACCTGCACTCCACGCGGCGGCCGGTCGCCGGGATCGCCCCCGCGGGCGGCTTCGAGGAGTCGCACTCCCACGCCACGTCGCATCTGCTGCTGCCCTCGGATCCCGCCCTGCTGGGCGGGGACGGCCCGCTGGTGCTGGTGGACGACGAGTTCTCCACCGGGAACACGGTGCTGAACACCATCCGCGACCTGCACGCCCGGTACCCGCGGCGGCGGTACGTGGTGGTCGCGCTGGTGGACATGCGGTCGGCGCGGGACGCCGAGCGGCTGCGGTCGTTCGCGGCGGAGATCGGGGCGCGGGTGGACCTCGTCGCCGCGGCCTCCGGGATGGTGACGCTGCCCGCGGACGTGCTGGAGAAGGGGCAGCGGCTGGTCGCGCGGTACGGGTGCGGCCACGACGCCGGCCAGGGGCCGTACGACACCGGCCGCGCCCCTGAGCGGGTGGACCTCGGCTGGCCCGCCGGCCTTCCCGACGGGGGCCGGCACGGCTTCACCCCCGCCCACCGAGCCCGGCTCGAAGCCGCCCTGCCAGCCATGGCCGGGCGCGTATCCGACGCGTTGCCCGCCGGCGCGCGCCGCGTGCTCGTCCTCGGCTTCGAGGAGCTGATGTACGCCCCCCTCCGGCTCGCCTGCGAGCTGGAGCGGACGCGGGACGGCGAGGTGCGGTTCTCGACCACCACACGGTCGCCCGTGCTCGCGGTCGACGACCCGGGGTACGCGATCCGCAGTCGTCTCGTCTTCCCGGCGCACGACGACCCGGCCGACGGACCCGGGGAGCGGTACGCCTACAACGTCGCGGGCGGCGGGTTCGACGCCGTCGTCGCCGTGGTCGACTCGGCCGGCGACACCCCCGCGCTGCACGCGCCGGACGGCCTGCTCGCGCGGCTCGCGGCGCAGGTGCCGCACGTCCTGCTCGCGGTCGTCCCCTCCCACGCCCCCGAGCCCCCGCACGCTCCCGAAAGGCCGGCCATGCTGCCCGAGCCACTCCGTGGCCCCGCGTTCTCCTCGTACGCGCCCGAGGAGGTCGGCTGGCTGCTCCAGGACCTCTCCGACGTCACCCTGGAGGCGCCGACCGAGGAGCGGGAGGAGGCCATCCAGCGCGGCGGGGCGCACTACGCCGAGTCGCTGCCCGTGGAGTACCAGCCCAGCGCGCGGTACCAGGAGCTCTTCCACGCGGCCCTCGCCACCTCGGCCGCCCGGATCGCCCGCGCCGTCGGCGTGGTGACCGAGACGGTCCTCACCGAAAGGTCGCCGCGGCCCGTGCTGGTGTCGCTGGCCCGCGCCGGGACCCCGGTCGGCGTGCTGATGCGCCGCTGGGCGCACTTCCGGCACGGGCTCGAACTGCCGCACTACGCCGTGTCGATCGTGCGCGGCCGGGGCATCGACGCCAACGCGCTGCGCTGGCTCGCCGCCCACCACGACCCCCGCGACGTCGTGTTCGTGGACGGCTGGACCGGCAAGGGCGCCATCACCCGCGAACTCGCCCAGGCGGTCCAGGAGTTCGAGAAGGAGGAGGGCGTCACCGGGTTCGACCCGGAGATCGCCGTCCTCGCCGACCCGGGCTCCTGCGTGCGCACCTACGGCACCCGCGAGGACTTCCTCATCCCCTCCGCCTGCCTCAACTCGACCGTCTCCGGCCTGATCTCCCGTACCGTGCTGCGCGCCGACCTGGTCGGCCCGCACGACTTCCACGGCGCGAAGTTCTACCGCGAACTCGCCGGCGCCGACGTCTCCGTGGCCTTCCTCGACGCCGTCGCGGAGCGCTTCGCGGAGGTCGCCCCCGGCGTGGCGGAGGCGGCCCGGGAACTGCTGGCCGAGGACCGCACCCCGACCTGGGCGGGCTGGCGGGCCGTCGAGCGGATCAGCGAGGAGTACGGCATCCACGACGTCAACCTCGTCAAACCGGGCGTCGGCGAGACCACCCGGGTGCTGCTGCGCCGGGTGCCCTGGAAGATCCTCGCGCGCAAGGGCGCGGGCGCCGACCTGGACCATGTCCGGCTGCTCGCCGCACAGCGCGGGGTGCCGGTCGAGGAGGTGGACGAACTGCCGTACACCTGCGTCGGGTTGATACACCCGCAGTACACGCGCGGGGCCACCGGTGCCGACGGCCGGGCGGTGAGCGTCTGATGCCGGTGCTGGTGGCGAGCGACCTCGACCGCACGCTGATCTACTCCTCGGCGGCCCTGGCGCTGACCATGCCGGACGCCAGGGCGCCCCGGCTGCTGTGCGTCGAGGTGCACGAGAGCAGGCCGTTGTCGTACATGACCGAGACGGCGGCCCAGTTGCTGACCGATCTCGGGGACGCGGCCGTGTTCGTGCCCACCACGACCCGCACCCGCAAGCAGTACCAGCGCATCAACCTGCCGGGCTCCCAGCCCGCGTTCGCGATCTGCGCCAACGGCGGCCATCTGCTGGTCGATGGCGTCACCGACCGCGACTGGCACGCCCGGGTCCTGGCCCGCCTCGCCGACGAGTGCGCACCGCTGGCGGAGGTCCGGGAACATCTGACGCGCACCGCCGACCCGGTGTGGCTGCGCAAACAGCGGGTCGCCGAGGACCTGTTCGCCTATCTCGTGGTCGAGCGCGAGCTGCTGCCCCCGGACTGGGTGAAGGAACTGGCGGCCTGGGCGGAGGGCCGGGGCTGGACGGTCTCCCTCCAGGGCCGCAAGCTCTACGCCGTCCCCAAGCCCCTCACCAAGAGCGCCGCCGTCCGCGAGGTGGCCCGCCGCACGGGCGCGGACCGGACCCTGGCCGCCGGTGACTCACTCCTGGACGCCGACCTCCTGCTGGCCGCCGACCGGGGCTGGCGCCCCGGCCACGGCGAGCTGGCCGACACGGGGTGGCGGGCTCCGCACATCGGCGCGCTGCCGGAGCGGGGAGTCCTGGCGGGGGAGCGGATCCTGCGGGAGTTCCTGAAGGCGACGCGCACCCCGTCCCCCCAGGGGTGATGACGGACTATCCGCAGCAGCCGCCGCCGCAGCACCCGCCGCCCGCCCGGGGCGCGGCGGCGGGCGCGCCGGCCGTACCGCCCACCGCGACGGTGGACAGGAGCTTCACCGTGTCCTCATGTCCGGCCGGGCACGTGGCCGGCGCCGCCGACTCGGACATCGGCCGATTCAATTCGAACGTGTCGCCGCAGCTCCGGCAGCGGTACTCATAGCGAGGCATGAGACCAGCGTAACCGTGGGGGCAAACGCGGCGTCTCAATGTTTGATGAGTGTTGGGATACAGCCGACACTCGTGCGAAGGAATCGAAAACTTCGCTGATAATTTGTGAACGCCGTTGCGAGGACGCTCAGCTCACCGCGCGAGCAGGAGCGAGTGCGGAGGGGAGACGCATAGTGACCGATGCGTCGCAGGGGGAGGGCCGTTCCGGCCGGGACGAGCAGCCGCTCGATGCCGACCGGACCCTCCATCTGAGAGTGGACGCTCTCAGGGCCGACGAGACCATGCAGTTGCGCGTGCCCGCGCCGCCCGAGCCGCCGCCCACCGGCGGGCGGGCCGAGCGCAGGCGCAGCGCGCGCCCCTCCGCGCGCGAGCGTGCCGGGGGCCTGACGGCCCGAATACTGGGCCCGCTGGCCCCGCTCGCGCCGTACCTACGCCCCCTCGCGCCCTACGCGCGCCGCCTCAAGCCCGCCTACCCCCGCCCCGGCCGCACCGGCTGGCGGCGCTGGCTGCCCTCCTGGCGGCAGTGGCTCGGCGGCGTCCTGGCCTCCTTCGGCCTGCTCGGCGCCTTCCTGGTCACCGCGTACGCGGTCACCGACATACCCAGCGACCTGAACTCGTACGCCACCCAGCAGGACAACGTCTACTTCTGGTCCGACGGCACCCCGATGGCCCGTACGGGCTGGGTGCAGCGGCAGGCGATGCCGCTGAAGGACATCCCCCCGGACGTCCGCTGGGCGGTGCTCGCGGCGGAGAACGAGACCTTCTACTCGGACCCCGGCATCTCCGTGAAGGGCATCAGCCGGGCCCTGTTCCGCACCGTGGGCGAGGGGGACACCCAGGGCGGCTCCACCATCACCCAGCAGTACGTCAAGAACGTCTACCTGAACCAGAACCAGACCGTCAGCCGCAAGTTCACCGAGGCGATGATCTCCCTCAAGCTCGACAACAAGATGAGCAAGGACAAGATCCTCGAGGGCTATCTCAACACCAGCTGGTTCGGCCGGGGCACCTACGGCATCCAGCGCGCCTCCCAGGCCTACTACGGCAAGGACGTCAGCAAGCTCAACGTGTCCGAGGCGGCCATGCTCGCGGGGCTGCTCAAGGGCGCGGGCCTGTTCGACCCCACGCTGAGCCAGGCCAACCACCAGCGGGCCGAGGAGCGCTGGTCCTGGATCCTCGACCGCATGGTCAAGATCGGCAAGCTGTCGCCGCAGCAGCGCGCCCAGTACAAGACGTTTCCCGAGCCGCTGAAGGCCAACCCGCTGTACAACACCGGCGAGCAGAGCGACTACCTGGTGGAGCTGGCGTCGCAGTACGCCAAGAAGTCCGCGCATCTGACCGACAAGCAGTTCGACCTGGGCGGCTACCAGATCTACACCACCTTCGACCGCAAGCGGGAGAAGGCGCTCACCGACGCCGTCACCAAGGCCCGCAAGCAGGCCCGGCAGGACAACCCCGACGCGGCGAAGGACGGCCACTACGGGGCCGCCTCGGTGGCCACCGACGGCCGGATCCTCGCGGTCTACGGCGGCCCCGACCACCGCACCCAGGGCTACAACGAGTCCAACGCGACCACCGTCCCGGCCGGCACCGCCTTCCTCCCCTTCGTCTACGCCGCCGGACTCGAACACGGCGTCCACAAGACACGCGGCGGCCCCGCCACCCCCGTCGCCCCGGACACGGTCTACGACGGTGATGACAACGTTCCCGTCACCACCCCCGAGGGCCCCTACTGGGACCGCAGCGGCAGGAAGGTCGCCGCGCACAACGACGGCAACAAGTCCTACGGGAAGATCAGCCTGCGCGAGGCCCTCGCCAAGTCGGTGAACACCCCGTTCATGCAGCTCGGCATGGACACCGGCCTCGGCGAGGTACGCCAGACCGCCCAGGCCGCCGGGCTGCTGTCCTCCAGCATCGGCCGCCAGGTGCCCGCCCTCTCGCTCGGCAGCTCCACGCCCAGCGCCATCCGGATGGCCAGCGGATACGCCACCTTCGCCGCCGACGGCACCCACACGGAGCCGTACTCGGTGCGCCGCATCACCCGCAACGGCGCGCCCGTCGCCCTGGCCACCCCGCACCCCACCCGCGCGATCGGCTCCAAGGTCGCCAAGGACGTCCAGGCGGCGCTCACCGACTCCTTCCGCGCCGCCCACCCCGGCGTGACCGCGCCGGGCGTGGCCGGGAAGGCCGGGACCGCCGGCACCGGGATCGCCGCGGGGACCACCGGGACCACCGGCGAGGACACCGCCGCCTGGTACGCGGGCACGGCCGACTCCGTGTCGACGGCGGTCGTCGTCTACCGCATCGACCTGGCGAAGTCCCTGGAACCGCTCCCGCTGAACGGCCTCGCGGGCGACTCGCCGGACATCGTGCCCTATGCCCTCTGGTCGGCCGCCATGGGCCTGGACTGACCGCCCAGGCCCCAAGCCCCCTCGCCCCCACGGAGATTGAGCCGCGCATGTCTCACAGGAAACAACCGGCAGGCCGGCGTCGCGCCCCCGGCCGCCGTCGCGTCCCCGCCGCCACCCGCCCGCAGATCTTCACGCTCGCCGCCCTCCTCGTCGTGGCCTCCCTGGTGGCCGGCTACCTCGCGCTGAGCCGCCCCGACGACACCACGCCCACCGCCGCCTCCGGCAAGGGCGGCAAGCCAGGCGGGCCCCAGCCCTCCGCGAGCGCCACGTGGGACGGCAAGACGCACGTCCTCGGCGACGGCTCCACCTCCGACACCGGCCCGCAGCAGGGCACGCTGAAGCCCGTGCCGCTCAAGCCCGGTGAGAAACCGCCCCAGTTCGTCGTCTTCTCCTGGGACGGCGCGCTGGAGGGCGACGACCATCTCTTCTCGCACTACCGGGAGTTGGCCAAGGAGTACAACGCCCACATGACCTTCTTCCTCACCGGCATCTACCTGCTGCCCAAGAGCAAGAAGAGCCTCTACCACGGCCCGATGCACAAGCCCGGCGACGCCGCCATCGACTACCCCACCGACGCGCACATCCGCACCACCCTGGAGCAGCTCCGCCTCGCCTACGAGCAGGGCAACGACATCGGCACCCACTTCAACGGCCACTTCTGCGAGGCGAAGGGCGGCGGCGACTGGAGCGTCGAGGAGTGGAAGAGCGAGATCGACCAGTTCTTCTCCTTCGTGGAGAACTGGAAGACCAACACCGGCTACACCGACATCCCGCCGCTGCCCTTCGACTTCAAGCAGGAGGTCACCGGCGGCCGCGCGCCCTGCCTGGAGGGCCAGCCCAACCTGCTGAAGGCCATCAAGAGTTACGGCTGGCGCTACGACGCCAGCTCCCCGGGCGACTTCCAGATATGGCCCACCAAGAAGAACGGCATCTGGGACTTCCCGCTCCAGATGCTCCCCTACGAGAACGGCAAGTTCCAGGGCCTGTCGATGGACTTCAACTTTCTCTACAACCAGTCCGGCGGCGAGACCGACGGCGATGCCGCCAAGTACCCCCAGTGGGAACAGCAGACGGTCGACTCGTACATGGCCGGCTTCAACCGCGTCTACTACGGCAGCCGCGCCCCGCTGTTCATCGGCAACCACTTCGAGCACTGGAACGGCAGCATCTACATGAAGTCCATCGACCAGATCATCCCGAAGATCTGCACCAAGAAGGGCGTCAAGTGCGTGTCCTTCAAGGAGCTCGCCGACTGGATGGACGTCCAGAAGCCCTCGACGCTGGCCGCGCTGCGCAGCCTCGACCCCGCCCAGTCCCCGGACTGGTCCACGGTCGTCAAGTGACGTAATCGCAGGCCGGGTTCCACTTGTGCAACCCCCTGCACATCCGCCGCGGCCGCCGTGCGAAGATGCCTCCCTCCCGGTAGGTGTACCGGATAGAGGGGAACATCATTGAAGTCAAGGAAACTCAGCCGTAAGGGGCGTCGTACCACCATCGTCGGCGCCTCCGCCGCCGCCGTGGTCGCCGGCGTGGCCCTCATACCCAACTGGAGCGCGGGCGCGGCGGTCACCAACGACCCGACCGTGGACGCGGCCACCAAGGCGACCTTCCAGAAGCTCGCCGACGCGGTCTTCACCGACCGCACCCAGGCCCTGGTGGACGGCTCCACCAGCGCCCGCACCCAGCACACCAAGGGCTTCTCCGGGTCCGTCCGCCTCTCCGGCGGCCAGAGCCACGAGCAGTCCGCCGCCCTCGGCGAGCTGCGCGCCCGCAAGGGCCGCCTCGCCAAGCTGGGCGAGAAGTACAGCGCGGGCAGCACCACGGTGACGCTCGACGCCACCGAGGTGCACGGCCACAGTGCCAAGGTCGCCGTCACCGAGAACACGACGCTGACCTACAAGCCGGGCACCACCCAGGCCAAGGGCCCGACGACCACGGGATTCCAGGCCCACCACGAGCTGACCTTCAAGGCCGGCGGGCACGGGGACTGGCAGCTCACCGGCATCAAGGACACCGACGACGGCTACCTCGCCGTCAACCAGGTCGCCACGCCCTCGGTGTCCAAGGACGACAAGACCGCCGCCGCCACCGACGGTCCGCCGACCGCGCCCCGCGCGGCCACCACCTACCCGGCTGCGGCCAAGCCCAAGCAGCTCACCGGTGGTACGTACGACTACAAGGCGATGGTCGCGTACGCGCAGAAGTACTGGAACCACTACAACACCGCGTACCCGAACTTCAACAACAACGGCACCGGCGGAGACTGCACCAACTTCGTCAGCCAGGTGCTGAAGGCGGGCGGCTGGAAGCACGTCCCCGGCTACACCAACGACTACACCAAGTGGTTCGGCACCGCCGACATCCAGTCCGACTCCTTCGTCGGCGTCAACGAGTTCTCGTGGTTCGCGCTGTCCTCCAAGCGCGTCACCCCGCTCGCCGACGTCTACCAGGCGGACCTCGGCGACGTGATCCAGATGGACTTCAACCGGGACGGGTCCAAGGACCACTCCATGGTCGTCACCTACCGCGACAGCTCCGGCGTGCCGTACGTGACGTACCACTCCACCAACACCTACAACAGGTCGGTGGCGAGCCTGGTCGCGTCCTACCCGAACGCGTACTACTACGCCTACCGCACCTGAGCGGTCGGCCGCCCGGGGGCCCGCACGGGCACCCCGGGCGGCCGGGCGGGTCCCGGCGCGGGGCCTACACCGACCCGCGAGGGTTGTCCCGCGTGTCCCGCCTGTCCTTCGCGCCGGGCCACGGCACGGTCATCGGCGGCGTCCCGGTCTCGTGCTCCCGCCCCGGGGGCTCACCGCCCTCCGGGTGCCGGGCCCGCCAGTACGGGTTGTCGTGCGGCAGGGCGTGACCGACCCGGCCGTACATCCCGAAGGTCATCAGCAGCAGCCCCACCACGAAGCTGAACAGAACGTTCTGGATGCGGAACGCCAGGAAGTTGTTCGGCGTGTCCAGCAGGGCGAGGAACAGGAACCCGTTCAGCAGGAACAGGATGCCCAGCACCATGTTCAGCGTGGACGCGATGTTCCCCCCGATCACCATGCCGACCAGCAGCAGCGCCCCGATGCAGATCGACAGCACGCTGAGGGTGCCGTTCGTGTTCAGCCCGGCGACGGTCGCGCCGCCGATGTCGAAGAACCCGATGTGGTTGATCAGCCCCAGGATGCCGAAGACGACAAGGAACGCGCCGATCACCCCCGCACCGATCCGGTACACCAGGTTCAGCCGGTGATCGCTCGGCAGGTGCTGATCGAACCGGATCTCCCGCTTCGACCTCGTGTGCACTGCGTGCGTGGACATCTCCGCCTCCCTCGGGTGCTAGCGGCGGCCATCCATCCCAGAACGTGGCCTACCCAATATCAGCCCGAACCGGGTCACCCGGCAACATAACGGCCCACCCGTCGCCGGTCTCAGTGCGCGACGCCGCCGCGCTCCTCCCGGATCCGCGCCACCACCCGCGCCGCCGTCTGCCGCACCGCGTCCGTCTCGGTCAGGAAATGCCAGTAGTCCGGATGCCGGCCGCCCTCCAGCGCCGCCGCCGCCCGCTCCAGCCGGGCCACCGCGTCGTCCAGCGGCCCGGCGTCACGCGGGTCCGGCTCCGTGCGCCCCGTCATCGCCAGCCGCTGCGCGTCCCGGATCGCGAACCGGGTCCGCTCGATCTCCGCGTGCGGATCCTTCTGTACGGCGTTCAGCCGGGCCAGCCGGTCACCGGCCGCCGAGACCGCGTCGTCGGTCGCGTTCAGCAGCGCCCGCACCGTCGACAGCAGCGAGGTGGCGTCCGGCCAGCGCTGCGCGTCCCGCGCGTCCCGCGCCTCGGCCAGCTTCAGCTCGGCCTGCCGCACGTTCTGTGCCGCCTGCGCCGGCACCTGCTGGAGGTCCTGCCAGCAGGCCGCCGCGAACCGCCGCCGCAGCTCGCTGAGCACCGGCTCCACCTGCCCCGCGCGCGTGGTCAGCGCCTGCGCGCGGGTGCGCAGCGAGACCAGCCGGTGGTCGATCTCGGCCGCCTTCTCCGGCAGCCCCTCGGCCTCCGCCCGGATCGCCCCGGCCTCCCGCTGCACCCGCTCGGCCCGCTCCAGCGTCTGCCGCACCCCGTGCTGACCGGCGCCCTGGTTCAGCTTGGTCAGCTCGGGCGCCAGCGCGGCCAGCCGGCCGGCGAGGTCGTCGGCGCGCAGGCCCTGCTGCCGGGCGCCGTCCAGCGCGTTGCTCGCGGCCAGCAGCGCCTGGCGGGCCCGCTCCACGGCGGGCGCCACCCGGGCGAGCAGCGTCTCGGCCGAGCCCAGCAGCGGGCCGAGCGAGCCGCCGAACCGGTCCAGTTCCCGCTTGACCCGCTCCAGTTCGTCCCGCGCCGCCGTCAGCTCGGTGCGCGCCCGCGCCGCCGCCCCGGCCTCCAGGTCGGCCCGGTCCAGGTCATGGGCGTCGACCGCCTGGATGTACTGCCGGCTGACCTCGTCGATCCGCCGGCCCAGCCCCTCGAAGTCCGCGGCGACCCGCCGGGCCGCGGGGGAGTCGTCCACGGCCGTGATGGTCTCGACGGAGATCCGCAGGTCCCGCTGCGCGGTGTCCAGCTCGTAGAACGCGGCCGCCGCCGCGTCCTTCGCCGCCTGTGCCTCCGCCCGCTGGCTCTCCGCCCGGCCGCCGAACCAGCGCCGGGTGCCGCCGCCCGCGAAGGCGGCGGGCAGCGCGAGCGCGGCGAGGACGGGCAGGCTCATCAGGGTGAGGGTGTCGCGGAGGGCGGCCGTGGCCCCATGCCGGGCCCCGGTGGCGGACGACGGTGGGTGCGGCTGTGTCGCTGGCGTGCCCGGTCTCGCCGTCACATCCCTCTCCCGTGCTGTGATCCGCCCTGGGTGGTGCCATTCTCCCACCCGCTACGGACGAAGACACGGGCCCGTCGGTTCGCGGTGCGCAGCGCGGCACACGGTTTGCGGGTCGGCCCTTGTGGCCGTGTAGGCTGTCGGCCTGTCTGGGTGCGTAGCTCAGGGGTAGAGCGCCTGCCTTACAAGCAGGATGTCGGCGGTTCGAAACCGTCCGCGCCCACCGAGGGGAGGAGCCCCGGCCGAATACGGCCGGGGCTCTTCCTGTTGCCGGGGCTCAGGCCGTCGCCGCGTGCTCGGGGTGGCTGGTGAAGGCGGCGACGAGCAGGACGAGGGCCGCGATGTAGGTCGCCATGCACAGGACGGAGCGGCCCGGGAAGCCGAGGCCCGCGGCGCCGAGGCCGATCAGGGAGTCGGAGGCGACGAAGACCAGGCCGCCCCAGAGGGCCTTGGGGCCGAGGACGCGGGCGGTCAGGGCCATGGTGAGCAGGGCGAGCGCGTAGACGGCCACGGCGGCGCCCAGGGCGGGGCCGAGGGTGGGGGCGAGGGCGGCGACGGCCGCGGCCCAGACCGCGAGGTAGGCGGCGCAGACCACACGGCGGGTGCGCAGGTGGGCGAGGGCGCCGGCGCGGAGGAAGGCCGTGATCCAGCAGAGCTGGGCACCCAGGAAGAAGGCGAGGCCGATGCCGAAGGCCGGGGTGCCGGGGATCAGCAGGGCCACGTCCCCGGCGGCGGCGAGGACGAGCCCGGCCAGGACGTACGCGTGCCGGGTGCCGGTCAGTCGCCACAGGTGGGCGGCGAGGAGCGGCGCGAGGAAGGGCTTGGCGACCCACTCCACGGAGTGCTTCCCCGCCACCACCCCGATGAGTTCGACGGCGGACAGCACCGCGAAGACCACGATCAGCGGCGGCAGCCCAGCCACCCGTGCCGGACGGTGGAGAGCCGGTCGTGGGCCGCCTCGCTCCGGTATGTGTCCCTCAGCCATGGCGATCAGAGTGGAGGCGCCGGGGGCGGTGGTCAACTGGTTGGACCAGATTGCTCCGCCGGACCGACCGGTCAGGACTCGCCGGGCGGCTTCTCCTCGTGAGCGTGCTTCAGCGCGCTGCGCGCCTGCATGCGTTTCTCGGCCGCCACCTCGGACCAGAAGCGGTGGGTGCTGATGAACACCGCGAGTTCGTGTTCGCGGCGGCGGAGCTTCTCCACCTCGGCCTGTTCGTCGGCCGTCCAGCCCGGGGACGCGGGGCGCTCCCTCCTGCGCCAGCCGTTGTCGTCACTGAAGCCGTCGACCGGCTCGACCGACCAGGGCAGCCGTCTGAGCAGGGCCGACAGCTCGGCCCTGACCTGGTGCAGCTCCTCCTGACCGGCGAGGAGGTCACTGGGGAATTCATAGGTCGTAGCCACCCTCCAATGCTACGCCTGTTCGATTTACGGCCGCGAGGTCGATCAAGAGGTTCATCCGAACGGGTGTTCATGAACAGGGGCGGGGGCAGCGGCGGGGGCGGCGGCAGCGGATGGGGCGGCGGGGGCGGCGGCAGGGTCGGCGCTCGTGAGGATGACCAGTTGCTGGGTGGCCCTGGTCATCGCCACGTAGCGGTCCACCGCGCCCGCGACGCCCTCCCCGAACCGCTCCGGGTCGACCAGCACGACCAGGTCGAACTCCAGGCCCTTCGACAGGCCGGGGGAGAGGGAGCGGACGCGGGGGTTCGCGGGGCGGAAGGACGGGGCGCCGATGACGCAGGCGGTGCCCTCGGGGTGCTCGGCGAGCCAGCCGTCCAGGACCGCGGCCAGATCGGACGCCGGGCCGCGGCGCACCGGCAGCCCGTTGCCGCGGATCGACGTCGGCACGTTGGCGTCCGGGAGCGCGGCCCGTACGACCGGCTCGGCCTCCGCCATGATCTCCTTCGGCGTGCGGTAGTTGACGGTCAGGCCGGCCAACTCGATCCGGCCGAAGCCGACCCGGGTGAGCCGCTCCCGCCAGGACTCCGTGAACCCGTGCCGGGCCTGGGCGCGGTCCCCGACGATGGTGAAGCTGCGCGACGGACACCGCGACAGCAGCATCTGCCATTCCGCGTCGGTGAGTTCCTGCGCCTCGTCCACCACGATGTGCGCGAACGGCCCCGCGAGCGCGTCCGGTTCGGCGGTGGGCAGCACCGTCTCGTCGACCAGGGCGTCCCGCAGGTCCTGCCCGTGCAGCATCGTCACCGCGCCCTCGCCGTCGTCGTCGGCCGCGAGCATGTTGTCGATGACGCCGGCCATGCGCGCCTGTTCGGCGGCGACCGCCGCCCGGCGCCGGCGCTCGCGCACCGCCGCCTTCGGGTCGCCGAGCCGCTGCCGTGCCGCGTCCAGGAACGGCAGGTCGGACACCGTCCACGCCTGCGCGTCCGCGCGCCGCAGCCGGCGTACCTCCTCGGGGGTGAGCCAGGGGGCGCACAGCCGCAGGTACGCCGGTACCGACCAGAGGTCGCCGACGAGGTCGGCCGCCTCCAGCAGGGGCCAGGCGCGGTCGAAGGCCGTGCGCAGCGCCCTGTCGCCCGCGAGCGACCTGCGCAGGAGTTCCTCGGGGGCGCCGCCGTCGTGCTGGTCGGCCAGGATCGTGAGCAGTTCCTCCCAGACCTGGGCGCGTGCCTCGTTGTGCGGGGTGCCGGGTTCGGCCGAGTCGAACGCCGACTCCCAGTCGGCGGCGGTCAGTTCGACCGCACCCCAGGGGGTCGTGACCGCCAACGGCTCGGTGGGCGGCTCCTCGTAGAACCGGACGGCCTTCTCGATCGCCCCCACCAGCCGCGCGGACGACTTCAGCCGGGCCGTCTCGGGGTCGGGCTCGGCCTGCGCGGTGGCGCCCTCGGCGACGAGGTCGCGCAGCACGCAGGTCTGCACGCCCTCCTCGCCCAGGCTCGGCAACACGTCGGAGACGTACGCCAGATACGGCCGGTGCGGGCCGACGAACAGCACCCCGCCGCGCCGGTGGCCGAGGCGCGGGTCGGAGTAGAGGAGGTAGGCGGAGCGGTGCAGGGCGACGACCGTCTTGCCGGTGCCGGGACCGCCGTCCACGACGAGCGCGCCGCGCGAGCCCGCCCGGATGATGGCGTCCTGGTCGGCCTGGATGGTGCCGAGTACGTCGCGCATCCGCGGCGACCGGTTGCCGCCGAGGCTCGCGATGAACGCAGACTGGTCGTCCAGCGCGGCATGGCCGTCCAGCGCGTCGGCGGCGAACACCTCGTCCCAGTAGTCGCGGATCCGGCCGTCCGTCCAGCGGTACCTGCGGCGGCTCGCCAGACCCATGGGGTTGCCGTGGGTGGCGCCGAAGAAGGGTTCCGCGGCCGGTGAACGCCAGTCCAGCAGCAGCCGCCGGCCCGTGTGGTCGGTGAGGCCGAGCCGGCCGACGTAGACCGGCTCGTCGGGGTGCTCGGCGCTCACCATGCGGCCGAGGCACAGGTCGAGACCGAAGCGGCGCAGGGCGCGCAGGCGCGCGGTCAGCCGGTGCACCTCGGCGTCCCGGTCCAGGGCCTGCCGGCCCAGACCGCCGGGGCTTCTGCGGGCCTCCTCCAACTGGCCAAAGACCTCGGCGATCGTCCGTTCCAGGCAGCGCGCGATCGCCGCGAAGTGCTGGTCGTCGGCGGCGATCAGGGCGGGGGCGGCTTTGGCGGAGAGGCGGGCGGGGAGGTCGAAGGCACTGGTGGCGGTGGGCATGGGGGGCTCCGGATCAGGGGCGAGGGCGGGGAGGGGGAGGGCGGGAGTCGGGGGAGAGGGGACGCGGGTCGTCCGTTCGGGGCTTAGGAGCAGAGCAGCTCCGCTGCCGCCGTCGCCCCGTCCGTGCCGGCTCGCCCGGCGAGCGCGGCCGCCCGCGCCACCGTGCCGGGAGCCAGGGCCCGCCCCAGCGCCGCCGCCAGGGACTCGTACGTCGGCACCGGGCCGGGATGGGCGGCGCCGATGCCCAGGGCGGCCACCCGGTCCGCCCAGTACGGCTGGTCCGCCGCCTGGGGCACCACCACCTGCGGGGCGCCGGCGCGGGCCGCCGTGGCCGTCGTACCGGCGCCGCCGTGGTGGACGACCGCCGCCACCCGCCCGAAGAGCGACTGGTGGTCGACCTCGCCCACGGTGAAGCAGTCGTCCCGGTCGTCGGCCGCCGTGAGGCCGGCCCAGCCGCGGGACAGGACCGCGCGGTGGCCGTGGGCCCGGACCGCCTCGACGGCCACCCGGGCGAGGTCGGCGGACCCGTGCATCGGCATGCTGCCGAAGCCGACGTAGACCGGGGGCGGGCCTGCCGCCAGGAATGCCTCCAGCCCCTCGGGGAGCGGGCGCCGGTTAGGGAGGAACCACGCGCCCGTCTGCACGACGCCGAGTTCCTCCGTCGGCTCCCAGGGATCCAGCACGGGATCCGTCGCCAACCACGGCCGCTCACCGAGGACATGGGCGCGCACGTCGTCCACCGGGGGCAGACCGTGCGCCGTCCGCTGGGAGTTGAGCGCCGCCCCGAACAACTCGTTGGCGTAGCGCGCGTCCAGGTCCCACAGCGCGCGTGGGTCGGTCACGTCCGGCGGGAACGGCCGGCCCGGGTACGCGAGCGGTCGGCGCCGCGGGGACGGCAGGGTCAGTTGCTGGAAGGTCACCGACACGGCCGGGACACCGAGCCGCTCGGCGACCGAGAGGGCGCCCGCGGCGGCGGGGAGCATGCCCGTGGCCACCACCGCGTCGCAGCCCCGGGCCGCCTCGCCGACCGTTTCGAACTGCTCGGCGATCACCAGGGCCGCGCGTTCGGGCAGGGAGGACGGCGGGGGCGCCGCCCGGGTGAGGGCGCGGGCCGAGCGGCCCACCGGGACCAGGGGGACGTCCACCTCGGCCAGGCGCCGCGCGAAGTCCTCGTCGGGCGGGGCGCACACGCGGACCCCGGCGCCGCGTTCCCGCAGCCGTACCGCTAGTCCCACCAGGGGTTCGACGTCTCCCCGCGACCCGTAGGTCGACAACAGCACACGCACTCTCGCAGCTCCCCGTTTCGGCGGTTTTCCAGGCCAGGCGGGTGATTCTGCGGCATCGGGGGGACCTTGCCGCAAGGCCCCCCATGCGCTATACGTTGAGAGTGGCAAGGAGTCCGGTGACATCCGGTGGCTTCCTTGCCTTCGCCATTGTGCCCCGCCCCGCACGCGTCTTCCGCGTGCTTCTCCCGCCGCTCCGGCCGCCGCGTGAGACTGAGGGCATGTGCCGGAGTATCAAGACCCTGCGTCCACCCGTGCTGCCCGGTGAGGCCACGGAGGAGGACATCCACGCCGCCGCGCTTCAGTACGTGCGCAAGGTTTCGGGCTTTCGGGCCCCCGCCGCCCACAACCGCGAGGTCTTCGACGCCGCCGTGGCCGCCGTCGCCCGCGCCACCGCCGAACTGCTCGGCGGGTTGCAGGTGCGCGGGCACGCGCCGCACGCCGGCGCGGAAGCGGGAGAGCGGCCGTGACGCCGCGCCCGTAGCGGCCGGGGCGCCCTCGGGCGGGATGGCCAAGAACAAATCCGGTCAGATTTTCGAGTGCCCGCACAGATCCGCATGCGACCCTACAAGGCGTCGGGTCGGAGGCGGGGCCCTCACCACGTGCGGAGTGTTGGCCAAATGTTGAACTTGCAAGTATTACTAAGGGACACCTAACCTGGTCCCCTCGTTCGGTACCGCCACCCCCACCGGGCCCGCCTGTCCCCAGCGGGTCCGTCCGACACCGAGAGGGTCAACTCCCCATGCCTTCCGCTCGTTTCAACACCGCACAGCCCTATGTCATAGGTCTGTTCCGCGTCGTCGTCGGCCTGCTCTTCACCGCGCACGGCGCCGCCTCGCTCTTCGGCGTCCTCGGCGGTGCCATGGGCACCCATGGCGGCACCGTCGCGGCCGGCACCTGGCCCGGCTGGTACGCGGCCGTGATCCAGTTGGTCGCCGGTGCCCTGGTGCTCGTCGGCCTCGGCACCCGTGGCGCCGCGCTGATCGCCTCCGGCTCGATGGCGTTCGCGTACTTCGACATCCACCAGCAGCACGCGCTGCTGCCGATCCAGAACGGCGGTGAGCCGGCGGTCATGTTCTGCTGGGCGTTCCTGCTGCTGGTCTTCACCGGCTCCGGCGCCTTCGGCCTCGACCGGCTCTTCGCCCGGCGCGCGACGGCGCCGGGCGAGCGGGTCGCGGAGCAGGCTCCGATGGCCGCCTGACGGTCGTCCCCGCGGCGCCCCTTCCCGGTCCGGCCGGGGAGGGGCGCCGTGCCGTTCGACCGGTTCTGTAGCCCCCCGCGCACCTGCTGTCACCCATTCGGCGTACGCTGTACGGCTGTCATCGGGGGAAGCAACAGGAGAAGACGTGTTCGAGAGTGTGGGGTCGCTGGCGGCCGGACCCTGGATATACGCCGCGGTGTCCCTGTCCGTGCTGCTCGACGTGTTCCTGCCGGTGCTGCCGAGCGGTGTGCTCGTCATCACGGCGGGCACGGCGGCGGCCGCGGGCTCGGGCGCGGCGACCGGCCGGGTCCCGCACGGGATGCGGGGCCTCGTGGCCCTCGTCGGCCTGGCGGCGGCGGCCTCGCTCCTCGGTGACCTGGTGGCCTACCGGCTGGCCTGGCGGGGCGGGGAGCGGCTCGACCGCGCGATCGCCCGCTCCCGGCGGCTGACCACCGCGCAGGCGCGTCTCGGCGACGCCCTCGCCCGGGGCGGCGGCGCGCTCGTGGTCCTCGCCCGCTTCGCTCCCGCCGGGCGCTCGGTCGTCTCCTTCTGCGCCGGGGCCGCGCACCGCCGGGCCCGCGACTTCCTCCCCTGGTCCGCGCTGGCCGGCCTGTCCTGGGCCGTCTACAGCGTCGCCCTCGGCTACTTCGGCGCCCGCTGGCTCGGCGCCACCTGGCTGGCGACGGGGGTGTCCCTGGCCGCGCTGTTCGGGGCGGGCGCGGCGGCGGGGTTCCTCATGCGGCGGCGTCCCGTTTCCTGAGGCCCCCGCGAGCGCACGGCGCCCGGCCGGGATCTGCCGGCCGGGCCCCTTCTTCCTGGCGCTTGGCTCAGCAGCTCGCCAGGTCGTTCTGGAGCGCGGTCTTCTCCGCCGGGTCGACCGACAGGTTGTAGTAGTGCTTCACCTGCACCCAGGCGCGGACGTACGTGCAGACGTACGCGGTGCGGGACGGGATCCAGGTGGCCGGGTCCTGGTCGCCCTTGGACTGGTTGACGTTGTCCGTGACGGCGAGGAGCTGGGGGCGGGTGACGTCGTTGGCCAGCGCCTGGCGCTGGGCCGTGGTCCACTTGCTCGCGCCGGAGTCCCAGGCCTCGGCCAGCGGCACGAGGTGGTCGATGTCCACGTCGGACGGGGAGGTCCAGGTCGCGCCGTCGTACGGCGAGTACCAGCTCCCGCTGGTGGAGGTGCAGGCGGAGTCGGTGACGACGTTCGAGCCGTCCCGCTTGAGGATCCACTCGCGGGTGTTGCAGGTGCCCTCGATCGTGATCCACGTCGGGAACTTGTCGCGGCTGTAGCCGGTGCGGTCCTCGGCGGCGACGGTGAGCTGGGAGAGGTAGGTGCGCGCGGTGGACGCGGCGATCGGCGTGGGCAGGGCCGCGGAGGCGCTGGGGGAGTTGAACAGCGCGGCGGTGGCGACCATGCCGGTGAGGCCGGCGAGTATGCTCAGGCGTCGACGCGCGTAGAACTTCGGCATGCTGAACTCCCTTGTGGGGGTGGGGTGGGTCACGAGTCAGGGAATGCTCGCGAGGCGGTGTGACCGGAGGGTGAGCGCCCGGTAAGAAGCTAGTGACGTGCGCATGTCAACGCAAGGTTCGGGGGTGGACTTTGCCGTCCCGTATCATGGGGAGCGCAGAAGGGGAGTAGCTCTTCGCCGGACCGTCGACATACTGCTCAGCGAGCCTGAGCCGGCGCCCGGAGGCGGACCCTCGGTACCGCCCAGCGAGACCTTCGGCAAGCAGTGCACGTCCGCGCGACCAGGCGCGGGCGCCGAGTGTGCTGCCGTGCCGAGGTGTCGTCGGAAGATGAGTCGCACTCTCGGTGGGGTGGCCCGACCGATTGAGGACCCTTGATCAGCATCACCGTTGCGGCGCTCGTCTTCGGCGTCATCTTCCTCGCCGAACTGCCGGACAAGACCGCGCTCGCCGGCCTCGTCCTCGGCACCCGCTACCGCGCCAGTTACGTCTTCGCGGGCGTCGCCGCCGCCTTCCTGGTGCACGTGGTGCTCGCCGTCGCCGCGGGCAGCGTGCTCACCCTGCTGCCCCAGCGCCTCGTGCACGCCATCACCGGTCTGCTCTTCCTCGGCGGCGCGGCGATGCTGCTGCTGCACAAGGAGGAAGAGGAGGAGGAGATCAAGAAGCCCGCCGACCAGTCCTTCTGGAAGGTCGCGGGGACGGGCTTCATGCTCATCCTGATCGCCGAGTTCGGCGATCTCACCCAGATCATGACCGCCAACCTCGCCGCCCGCTACGACGACCCGGTCTCCGTCGGCCTCGGCGCGGTGCTCGGTCTGTGGGCCGTCGCCGGACTCGGCATCGTGGGCGGAAAGGCCCTGATGAAGAAGGTTCCGCTGCGGCTGATCACGCAGATCGCGGCGCTGCTGATGCTGGCCCTCGGGGCCTGGAGCCTCTACGAGGCGGTCGCGGGCTGAGGCGAACGCCGGGTGAATCATCGCCCGGGGTGGTGGCGGGAACCCCCTCGGGTTTTGTACCGTAGAAAAACAAAGTGGCTCCCGCCCGTTTTCCCTGACCGGCGGGCGGGGCCGCCTTGTCCTCCCCGCCTCGTCTGTGCGGGGCCTCTCGTTTCTGGAGCCACTGCCGATGACGGCCACCCCCACGCCCGCCCCGTCCACCCCCACCGTCCTCGCGGCCCGCGCCCTGCTGCTCGACATGGACGGCACCCTCGTCGACTCGGACGCCGTGGTCGAGCGCGTCTGGCGGCGCTGGGCCGGGCGGCACGGGCTGGACGGCGACGCGGTGATGAAGGTCGTGCACGGCCGTCAGGGGCACGCCACCATGGCCGCGCTGCTGCCCGGCCGGCCGGTGGAGCGGAACCTCGCGGAGAACGCGCGCATGCTCGCCGAGGAGACCGCCGACATGGACGGCGTGGTCGAGGTCGCCGGCGCGACCGCCTTCCTCGCCGCGCTGCGTGACCTGCCGCACGCCCTGGTGACCTCGGCGGACGTCGGCCTGTCCACCGCCCGCATGAACGCCGCCGGGCTGCCGCTGCCCGAGGTCCGCGTCACGGCCGAGTCGGTCGGCGCGAGCAAGCCGGACCCGGAGGGGTTCCTCAAGGGCGCGGCCGAGCTCGGCGTGGCCCCGGCCGAGTGCGTCGTCTTCGAGGACTCCGGCGCGGGCATCGCGGCGGGACGCGCCGCGGGGATGACCGTGGTGGGCGTGGGCCCCCGCGCGGCCGCCCACGCCCCCGACGTGGTCGTGCCCGACCTGACACGCGTACGGGTGGAAGCCCTGCCGGACGGCGCGATCCGACTGCACATCGGCTGACGGCCGGCGCCGCGCATGAGTACGTCGGCGAGCGGTGCGCGGGCAGCTCGGCTGATGGCCGGGTGAAACCGACCGGACCGTTCAGCGGTGCGTGGGCGGGCGGGGCCGTTGACGGGGCGTGGCCCTAAGGGGCCGACGTCTCCGACTCCAGGCTCGCCCGGGTCTTCGGGCCGTACACCCCCAGGGGGTCGCCCTGGAGGCCGCGGGCCAGTTGGTAGGTGCTGACGGCGTTCTCCACGGGGTGCGTGTAGACGCCGTTGACGTCACCCCCGTACAGGTTGAGCTGCCGCAGCCGGTATTCGAGTTCGGCGACCTGTGGGCCGGAGTCGCCGCGTCGCAGGACGACCGCGGCACTCGCCGGGGCGTCCGGTGCGGAGGCGGTGGGGGAGGGTGTGCCGGACGGCGTGCGGCTCGGGGTCGGTGTCGGGGTCGGCGACGATGACGGTGACCGGGTCGGCGTGGCCGCCGGCGGTGGCGGTGCCTGGCGGGCGGTCGAGCCGGAGGGGCCGGTGGTGTCGTGGGGTGAGGGGGCCGACGGGTCCGGTGCCGGGACGTCCGGGACGCTCTCCCTGACCTCCGGGGCCGCGTCGTCGCGGGACGGCGTCTGGTACGAGAACAGCGCGAGACCGGCCGCCGCGACGACCGCCACGCCCACACCCGCGGCGGCGATCAGCGCCGTACGCCCGAACCGGCGGCGCCGGCCGGGCTCCCCGGTGCCGGGGGGCTCGGGTTCGCGCGGGGGCTCGTCGAAGAGTCGTACGCCGGACGCGGCGGGCCCGGCCACCGCACGCATGGGCAGCGTGGCCTCGACGTGACGGGGCTCCTCGCCCTCGTCCTCGCCGGCACCCTCCACGGGCCCCACGTCCACGTAAGGCCGTATGCGCAGCGGGTCGAAGTCCTCCGCCGCTGCCGCCTGCGCCGTACGCGTCCTGTGCAGCGCCTCGGCCGTGCGCGCGGCGCAGTCGCAGGACGGGGCGCCCGCCGCGTCCCGCGGCGTGCCGCACTCCGGGCAGGCCGTGCCCCTCTCCCCGGTCACGCTCATCCCCTCCCATCGGAGGCCCCGGACACCCCGGAAGCCCGCCGAAGTCACACAGGGTATGCCCATTCCCTCCACATCCGCAGGGCTCGACAGGCCATAAGCGGTGACACCGACCAGGATGGAAGCCGGTGCAAGCCAGCCCCCAGCCCCGGGAGGTCGTCATGGCCCTGGACACGCACGGCGCGGCGAAGGACGTGAGCGGTGGGGAACACGGGACGCGCCGCGTGTTCGTCTCGATCGGGGCGCTGCTCCTCGGGCTGCTGCTCGCCGCGCTCGACCAGACCATCGTGTCGACCGCGCTGCCCACCATCGTCAGCGACCTCGGCGGACTCGAACACCTGTCCTGGGTGGTCACCGCCTATCTGCTGGCCTCGACCGCCGCGACCCCGCTGTGGGGCAAGCTCGGCGACCAGTACGGGCGCAAGAAGCTGTTCCAGACCGCCATCGTGATCTTCCTGGTCGGCTCGGCGCTGTGCGGCCTGGCGCGGAACATGCCCCAGCTCATCGGCTTCCGGGCGTTGCAGGGCCTGGGCGGCGGCGGGCTGATGGTGCTGTCGATGGCGATCGTCGGCGACATCGTGCCGCCCCGCGACCGGGGGCGTTACCAGGGCCTGTTCGGCGCCGTGTTCGGCGCGACCAGCGTGCTCGGACCGCTGCTGGGCGGGCTGTTCACCGAGCATCTGAGCTGGCGCTGGGTGTTCTACGTCAATCTGCCCGTCGGTGTCGTGGCGCTCGCCGTGATCGCCGCAGCCCTGCACATACCGGTCCGCAGCGCCCACCACGTCATCGACTACCTCGGCACCTTCCTGATCGCCTGCGTCGCCACCTGCCTGGTCCTGGTGGCCTCCCTCGGCGGCACCACCTGGCCCTGGGGCTCGCCGCAGGTCATCGGGCTCGCGGTGGTCGGCGTGCTGCTCGCGGTCGCGTTCGTGGCCGTGGAGCGCCGGGCGGCCGAACCCGTGCTGCCGCTCAAGCTGTTCGGCATCCGCACCTTCACCCTCGCCGCCGTCATCAGCTTCATCGTCGGCTTCGCCATGTTCGGCGCGATGACCTATCTGCCGACCTTCCTCCAGGTCGTGCACGGCGTCTCGCCGACCATGTCCGGCGTGTACATGCTGCCGATGGTCTTCGGGCTGCTGCTGTCGTCCACCGTCTCCGGGCAGATCGTCAGCCGCACCGGCCGCTGGAAGGTCTTCCCGGTGGCCGGCACCGCCGTCACCGCCATCGGCCTGCTCCTGCTGCACCGCCTGGACGAGACCAGCCCCACCGCCGAGATGGGCGCCTACTTCTTCGTCTTCGGCCTCGGGCTCGGACTGGTCATGCAGGTCCTGGTGCTGATCGTGCAGAACGCCGTCTCGTACGAGGACCTGGGCGTCGCCACCTCCGGTGCCACCTTCTTCCGCTCCATCGGCGCCTCCTTCGGCGTCGCCATCTTCGGCACCGTCTTCGCGAGCCGCCTCGCCGACAAGCTCACCGCCGCCTTCGCCGGCGTCCACCTGCCGCCCGGGGTGGACGCGAACACCCTGAAGTCCGACCCGCGCGGCATCGCCGACCTGCCGCCCGCCCTGCGCCCCGCCGCCCTGCACGCCTACGCGTCGTCCATCACCGACGTCTTCCTCTACGCCGCCCCCGTCGCCCTCCTCGGCTTCCTGCTGGCCTGGCTGCTGCGGGAGGACCCGCTGCGCGGCTCGGTCACCGCGCCGGACGTCTCCGAGACCCTTCCGCCCAACCCGGTCGAGCGCTCCTCCTACGACGAGGTGTGCCGCGCCCTGTCGGTGCTCGGCACCCGCGAGGGGCGCCGCGAGGTCTACCGGGACATCACCGAGCGGGCGGGGTACGACCTGCTGCCCGCGGCGAGCTGGCTGCTGCTGCGTATCCGCAGGCACGGTTCCGTCGAGCCGGGTGTGCTCGCCGAGCGCGGCTCCGTCCCGCTGGAGGCCGTCCTCGACGCCGCCCGCCAGGTCGAGGAGCGGCGGCTGGCCGAGCGCCGGGGCCTGGACCTGTACCTGACCGCGATCGGACGCGAGGCCGCCGACCGGCTCGCCAGGGCCCGCGAGGAGTCGCTCGCCGCGCTGCTCGGCGACTGGTGGCAGCCCGGCCGCTCCGCCGACCTGGCGCACCTGGTCAGGGAACTGTCCGCGGAACTGTGCGGCGCCGAGCGCGAGCGCCCGCACCAGGCCTCGCCGGTCAGGCCCGGCTGACCAGCTCCTTGCGGAACCAGTGCTCGGCGTACTGCACGTGGTTGTGCGGGCCGGTCTCGGTGTAGCCGAGGCGGGCGTACAGGGCGCGGGCCTCGACCAGGTCGTCGCGGGTGTCGAGGACGATCCGCCGGGCGCCGAGCGCGCGGGCGGCGCCCTCGGCGGCGGCCACCAGCAGTGCCGCCCCGCCCTTGCCGCGCATGTCCTGGGCCACGAACACCCGGGTCAGTTCGGCGGTGGCGGGATCGAGGAGCCGTACGCCCGCGCTGCCGGCCGCCTCGCCGTCGTACCGTCCCACCAGCAACCGCCCGCGCGGCGGGGCGAGTTCGGCGCCCGTGTGGGCCGCGATCTCCCGCCGCAGTTCCGCCGGGTCGGTGCGGCGGCCCTCGTGCAGCAGGTACCAGCGGTCGCTGACCTCGGTGTAGTACGCCCGCCAGAGCGCGGCGGCGACGGGGGAGCCGGGGTCCTCCGGACTGATCGTCCACATCGTCATGCGGGTCATTGTGGGGCGCGGGCCCGGAGCGGTCCGAACGGTTTTCCGCGCCGGGGCGTCCGGGTGCCGTTTGTGGGCGGGCTTCCGGGTGACCCGAAAGGAGGGCCGGCCCGCCGGGCCGGTCCGCGATCCCAGCGGATCCGAGCGGAAGGCAACCATGTCCACAGGCTTGATCATCTTGTTGGTCGTGATCGTGGCGCTCGTGATCGTCGCCGCGCTGGTCACCATGCTGATCGGCCACCGCAGCGGCGGCGGCACCGGTCTCAAGCGGCGGTTCGGGCCCGAGTACGAGCGGGCCGTGGCCGCCCACGACGGGGACACCGAGGCCGCGGAACGAGAACTGAACGAGCGCGTCGAACGCCACGGCCGCCTGCGCGAACGGCCCCTCGCCCGTGACGAGCGGGACCGGTACACGGCCCGCTGGACGAGCGTCCAGGAACACTTCGTGGAGTCCCCGCGGCAGGCGGTGGCCGAGGCCGACCAGCTTCTCGGGGAGGTCGCCGCGGTACGCGGGTACCCCGACGGTGGACGGTACGACGAGCAACTGGCCGCGCTGTCCGTGCACCACGCCCACCACGTCGACGGCTACCGCCGCATCCACCGGATGGCACGGGTCGCCGGGGCGGGCGGCACGGCTGCCGGTGCGGGGACGGAGGAGATGCGGTCGGCCCTGGTCGGGGCGCACGAACTCTTCGACGACCTGACCGGCGCGGGCGCGTCGTCCGGCCGGCACCGGGCGGCCTGACCCGGGCCTCGGGCGAGGAAGCGAGCGAAGAGGCGAGAGCGAAGAGCCGAGCGAAGACGAAGAAGGGACGGAACACCATGCCGGACAGGAGAAACGGCCCCGGCGACGAGCGGTACCCCACCAGCCGCTACGCCCGCCCGCCGGACGAGGAGTGGGTACCGGAGACCGAGCACCGCGAGGAGCACGGCACGGAAGGGCTCCGGCCCGGGACGGAGGGGCTGGGTGCGACCGGCCGCGACCGCCCCGCGACCGCGCGCGGCGAGTCCCGCGGCGGCACCCCCGCGCCCGCTCCGGACGTGGGCCGGATGCCGGACGACGGGCTCGGCGCGCCCTCGCCCGGGGACGTCACCGCACGCGAGGCGGGCACCACCGAGGGCACCGCGCCGGACGCCTGGCCGACGGCGCCGGGCACCAGGAGCGCGCCCTCGGGAGCCGGTGCCCCGCTGGTGCCGCACGAGGAGACCGAGCGGTGGGAGGAGCGGATGCGGCAGGTGGCGGCCGGGTTCGTGGACCGGCCCCGGGCGGCCGTGGAGGAGGCCGACCGGGCGCTGGACGAGATCGCCACGCGGTTCGGCGAGGCGGTGAACCGGCGCCGCCGCACCCTGCGCATGTCCTGGGAGGACACCGGGGACCGGGGCCCGGCGAACGAGACCGACACCGAACAGCTCCGGCTGGCCCTGCGGGACTACCGGGACCTGGCGGACCGCCTGCTGCGCCTCTAGGGGGTGTCCGGCGGATCTTGGTGGAGGGAAGACACGGCACGGTTTTGACCCAGATCGGCGTGCCGGACCCCGCGTCTGCGCCAAGATCCGCCGGACACCCCCTGCGGCCTCAGCCGCTCAGGCCCGGTGGTTCAGGACTTCGACGTTCGCAGCCGCCGCCACTCCCGTACGACCTCCTCCACGTCGTACGGCTTCTTCCCCAGCGGGGGACCCGGCGGCGGCTTGAACATCATGTCGCGGATCTTGACGTTGACGTCCTCGATGATCTTCCGGGCCATCCGCTCCGAGGGCGCTGCGTGCGCCGCCGCCAGCGCGTCCTCGGCCTCCCGGCGCAGGGCCAGCGCGGGGGGCAGCATCGCGAGACCCTCGCGATGCATCTTGCGCTTGACCCACCACAGTTCGTCGTACGTCGACTCGACCTCGGCGGGCAGCGGCTCGCCCACTCCCGGCAACTGCTGGAACTCGCCGCGCGCCTCCGCGTCCCGGATCTGTTTGTCGACCCAGTTCTCGAACGGCACGCCGGGTGGCTTTCGCTCGGTCATGGCCCCATTGTGCCGGACGCGGCCCGGCGGGGCGTTCTATCATGCGGCGGCGGCGCGCGGGTCAACTGCCCGTCGCGCGACGACGTTTCAGGGGGAACGCAGGTGCTCGAACTGACCATGGCCACCGTCTCCGCGGCCGACGCGGGGGCCACCGCCGGCATGACGATGGCGGAGGCGCCGAGCGAGCCGGGCGCGGTGCTGCGGATCGGCCGGGACGCCTCCGCGTGCCGGCTGGTCACCCCCGAGGACTGGCTGTTCGTCTCCCGCGTCCACCTGGAGTTCCGCTGCGGAGCCGACGGCGCCTGGCAGCTCACCTGGCTGCGCGGCTCCCAGCCCGACCCGGCCTCCGAGGTGCGGCTGACGGCCGGGGAGTCCGTACGGCTGCTGGTCTACGGCGCGACGGTGCCGCTCCCGCGCGGGGGCTCCGGCGAGATCGTGGTCCAGGACCGCACGGCGCCGCGCAGCGTCAACGTCGGCTTCTATCACGAGGTCTGAGCGAACGCCGAACGCCGAACGCCGAGCGCCTCACCCGAGCACGCGGGCGAGCGCGAAGCCGTCGTACCCCTTGGTGCCGACCGTCTGGATGGCCGTACCGCTGAGCCTCGGGTGGGAGGAGATCAGCTCGATCGCGGCACGGGTGCCGACCACGTCCGGCTCGGTGCTCTCCGGGTCGGTGACGCGGCCGCCGCGCACCACGTTGTCCAGGACGATCAGGCTGCCCGCGCGGGTGAGCCGCAGCGCCCACTCCACGTAGTGGGCGTTGTTCGCCTTGTCCGCGTCGATGAAGACCAGGTCGAAGGGGGCCGGGTTCTCGTCGGCGAGCTTGGGCAGCGACTCCAGCGCAGGACCCACCCGCACCTCGGCGACACGGTCCAGGCCGGCGCGCGCGATGTTGCGGGTGGCCACCTCGGCGTGCTGGGCGCTGTACTCCAGCGAGACCAGCCTGCCGTCCTCGGGCAGGGCGCGGGCCAGCCAGATCGTGCTGTAACCGCCGAGCGTGCCGATCTCCAGGATGGTGCGCGCGCCCTGCACCTGGGCGAGGAGCTGGAGCAGCTTGCCCTGGGCCGCGGTGACCCCGATGGGCGGCAGCCCCGCGGCGTCGTTCTCCCGCAGGGCCGCCCGCAGCGCCTCGTCGTCGGGTGAGAGGCTGCTGATGAAGTAGTCGTCGACGTCGTTCCAGAGCTGCTGCCC
Organism: Streptomyces sp. NPDC048106; assembly: GCF_040706415.1. Taxonomy (NCBI): domain Bacteria; kingdom Bacillati; phylum Actinomycetota; class Actinomycetes; order Kitasatosporales; family Streptomycetaceae; genus Streptomyces; species Streptomyces sp. NPDC048106. The sequence goes on from NZ_JBEZND010000038.1 coordinate 87,238, forward strand.
GCTCATGCGCCTGCTGCCTTTCCCGAGTGCCTGCCGAGGCCGCGGCCTGCTGCCGTCTCCGATCATCTCAGCCGGGGGATCGGGAGGGACAGCGAATCGGCCGGGGTCGCGGGATCAGACCAGGGGCGGGGGAGCGGAGACGGGCGGCGGGGGGAGCACGGGCCGCCGGGCGCGTCGTACGGCGATGACGGCGACCGCGGCCGCGAGGAGTGCGGCGAGGCCGCCGACCGTGAGCAGCCAGGCCGGGACGCCGGCGATCCGGTCCAGCTCGTCGTCGTAGGTCACCTGCCGGACCGGGGCGTCCGTGGCGGCCCGGCGCAGTTCGTGGTCGCCCCGGATGCGGGCGGGCCGCGGGAACTCCTGGGTGAGCGCGGTCAGGTACGGCGTGCCGCGGGCGAGGGCGCCGAGGGCGGCGCCCGGGTCGGTGAGGCGGCCGGCGAAGACCGTGCGCGGCGGCGGTCCGCCGATCGCGGTGCGCGGCCGCATGCGGTGGGCGGCGAGGATGTACAGGCCGAGCGACTGCGGGGTGGTGGCCAGCCGGGACAGGCGCATCGGGTAGACCGCGTGGTCGGCGGCGAAGGTGAGGTGGAGCGGGTCGAGGGCGCCGCGCAGCGCCGTGCCCGCGGTGTCCGGGGCGAGGCGGACGGCGACGTACTCCCAGTGTTCGGCCACGTACGGCGCCAGGGCCGTCTTCAGCCGGGCGGGGAGCGTGAAGCCGTTCGCCCGCAGCCATCCGTCCAGGGCGGCCGGGTCGGTGGCGGTCAGCCGTGCCACGTCGAACGGGCCGAGCCGCTGCCGTCCGACGACGCCCACGGCACCGTCGGCGGGGGCCGGGGCCGCCGCGGCGCCGTCGGCGTGGTCGTCGAAGGGCCAGTCGCCGTGCCGCGGCCAGAAGTGGTGACGGGTGCGGTGCACCGGGGCGACGGCCGCCGCCAGCTGGTCGAAGACGGCCGGGTCGGCGAGGCGGACGGTGGCGCGGTGCGGGACCGGCATGATCCAGGCGGCGTGCCGGGCGTCGCCGGTGACGGTCAGCCGCATGACGATCTGCTCCTGGCGGCCGTCCCAGCGCAGGACGGACTGCTCGCTCGACACCGCGATCCGCTGGGCGGGGTCCACCACCATCGCCCCGCAGCCGCAGGCCCATGCCGGGGCGATCAGCCAGCCGAGCTGGATGCCGAGCAGGGTGAGTACCACCGTGAGTATGCGTCCGGCTCGGATCCCGCGCATGTCCCGTCCCCCGTCGCGCCGATGTCAGGGCTACAGACGAGGCGGGTGGGGTTCCGGTTCCGGTACGGCGGCCCCGGAGGGCGCGGGAACCGTGGCCCGCGCCCCCACAGTGCCTACCGGCGCTCGACCGCCGGGGCGGAACCGGGCAGCGGACGCCCCGCCGACTCCGACATCCGCCACACCGCGAACCCGCCGACGACCGCCGCGGCCATCATGTAGTAGGCGGGCATCATCAGGTTCCCGGTCGCGCCGATCAGCGCCGTCACCACCAGCGGCGTCGTCCCGCCGAACAGCGACACGGACACGTTGAACCCGATGGACAGCGAGCCGTAGCGCACCCGCGTCGGGAAGAGCGCGGGCAGCGCGGCCGGCATGGCCGCGGTGAAGCAGACCAGCAGCAGGCCCAGGGCGCCCATGCCGAGGGCCACGGCGAGCAGGCTGCCCTGGCGGATCAGCAGCAGCGCCGGGACCGACAGGAACAGGAACCCCGCGCACCCCGCCGCGATCACCGGCCGGCGCCCGACCCGGTCGGTCAGCGCCCCGGCGAACGGCTGCACGATCATCATCAGCGCCATCACGCCGAGCACCACGAGCAGGCCGTGCGTCTCGTCGTACTTCAGCACGCTCGTGAGGTAGCTCGGCATGTACGACAGCAGCATGTAGTCGGTGACGTTGAAGACCAGCACCAGGCCCACGCACAGCAGCAGCGCCTTCCACTGGCCCGCCACCATCTCCCGCAGCGGCACCTTCGGCCGCGCCGCCTCCGCCTTCTCGACCTCCGCCGCGAACGCCGGGGTCTCCTCCAGGCGCATCCGCAGGTACAGGCCGATGACGCCCATCGGACCGGCGATCAGGAACGGGATGCGCCAGCCCCAGGAGAGCAGGTCGGCGGAGGACAGCAGCGCCGTCATCAGCGTCACCAGACCCGCGCCGCCGATGTACCCGGCGAGCGTGCCGAACTCCAGCCAGCTGCCGAAGAAGCCGCGCTTGCGGTCGGGGGCGTACTCGGCGATGAAGGTGGACGCGCCGGCGTACTCACCGCCGGTGGAGAAGCCCTGCACCAGCCGGGCGGCGAGCAGCAGCAGCGGCGCGCCCACGCCGATCGAGGCGTACGACGGGATCAGGCCGATCGCGAAGGTGCCCGCCGCCATCATGATCATGGTGACCGCGAGGACCTTCTGCCGGCCCACCCGGTCGCCGAGCGGGCCGAAGACCATGCCGCCGAGCGGGCGCACCAGGAACGCCGCCGCGAAGGCGCCGAACGTCGACAGCAGCTGGGCCGTCGGGTTGCCGGACGGGAAGAAGACCTTGCCGAGGGTGACCGCGATGTAGCTGTAGACACCGAAGTCGAACCACTCCATCGCGTTGCCGAGCGCGGCCGCCTTGACGGCGCGCTTGACCAGCGCGGGATCGGTGACGGTGACGTCGCGGGCGGCCGGTGCGGCGGCCCCGCGGACCTTCGGACGGGGGGTGACGGCTGTGACGGTCGCCAAAACGGGGCTCGCCTGCCTTTCGACGGGGACAGAGACGCGGCCCCGGCGACGGCGGTGGAAACAGCCTGGCGTGCGAGGGCCGAAAATCGACCATAGGCACGAATTCATCCCTTACGTGACGTGCGCGAATGCGTGCATAGGGCAGCCAAAAGGCGCGTCAGCAGGGAACTCGGCCCGCTCCCGGCCGGGCGTCCCGCGCTCCGGCTGTGACGCTTCTCGCGCCCTCGCGGGCATCAGAAACTCCCGCGAACTATCGTCAATTGGACAAAAGGGGAGTCGGTGTCAGGTGATCCGGGGGTTGCCTGCGTCCCCTTCCGGGGGGTCTGCGAGCCTCGTAGGGTTGCGCAGAGGTGACCCGGCGTGAACGAAGCACGACCGGGACGAGAACGGGGCGGGAGGCCGACGAGGCGTGGCGAACGTGGAGCACGGCGGGGGACCGAGGGACGGCTTCGGGACGGCGGACACCGGAGGGCGGCTGCGCGCGGCGCGGCTCGCGCTGTGGGCGGTGGCCGCGGTCCTCGCGGTCCGGCAGATGGCCGCCGTCCTCGGCAGCCCGAGCGGCGAACGCCTGACCGACCTGGAGACCTGGGTCGGCCCGAACGGCGTCCTGCACGTCAAGGGCTCCCTCTACGACTCCACGCAGTTCACCGGCACCCCCTTCGCCGGGCTCGTGCTCAGACCGCTCACCCGCGCCGCGGAGGCCGCCCTCGGCTGGAGCTGGACCTTCGCCACCCTGCTGCTGGTGGTCGCGCTCGGCCTGATCGCCGCCCGCGCGCTGCCCCAGCCGGTGAGCCGCCGCACCAGCCTGCTGGCCGCGCCGGTCGCGATCAGCCTGCTCATGGTGTCGCTGCCGGTCCGCAACGCGCTCTGGCTCGGCCAGACCAGCATCATCCCGGTGCTGCTGGTGCTGCTCGGCTGCTTCACCGTACGGGGCGAGCGGGCGAGCGGGGTGTGCCTGGGCCTCGCCGCGGCCCTCCAGCCCACCGTGCTGCTGTTCGTGCCGCTGCTGTGGTTCACCGGCCGCCGCCGGGCCGCCCTCACCGGCACCGGCGCCTTCGCCGCGCTGACCGCGCTCGCCTGGGCGGCGCTGCCGCACGACTCGGTCACCTACTGGCTGCACCACACGGCGGGCGTGGGCCTCGGCGGCAAGGCCGACGCCCTCGGCAACCAGTCCCTGCACGGCGCGCTGCTGCGCCTCGGCCTCACCGGCCCGCTGGAGATCACGCTCTTCCTGCTGCTCGGCGCCGCCGTCTCCGTCCTCGCCCTGCGCCGCGCCGTCCGCTACGCGCACGACGGCCAACTGCTGCTCGCCGTGGCGATCACCGGGTGCGCCGCGGTGGCCGTGTCGCCCACCACCTGGCAGCACCAGCTCGTGTGGCTGCTGCTCGCGGTGGTCGGCCGCGTCGGCCGCCGGGCCTCGGACCGCAGCGTGTGGCCGGTCGCCGTGGTGCTGGTGATGACCCTCCCGGCGAAGATGATGCTGCCGAACACCCCGGCGCTCTACGCCCTGCGCGACGAACTGGTCCTGATCGCGGCGCTGGCCGCCGCCACCGCCGTACCGTTCCTGTCGCGCACCTCGCCGTACTACCGGGACCCCGTCCCGACCGAGTACGCCCCCGCGGTCCCCGCCCGCTTCCGCCGCGTCCCCCTGCTCCCCGCCCTGCGCCGGGTCCTCACCCGCCCCAACCTGCTCCTGGAACTGCTGCTGATCCGGGTCGTGTACGCCGCCTACGCGCGGGTCCGGCTGGCCGCGGGCGCGAGCGGGGACGACCGCGGGCGGGCCACCGCGGAGCACCACGGGCGGATCGTGGTCGACATCGAGCGGTTCCTGCACATAGACATCGAGCACTGGCTCAACCACACGGTCGCGGGGATCGGCTGGCTGCGGGGCTTCCTCGACTTCTACTACGAGTCCTTCCACTTCGTGCTCCCGCTCACGGTCCTCGCGGTCCTCTACTGGCGCCGCCCCGTCGACTACCGCTGGGCCCGCACCTCCCTCGGCTTCGCCACCTTCCTCGCCCTGATCGGCTTCTGGCTCTTCCCGCTGGCCCCGCCGCGGCTGATGCCGGGCCTCGGCTTCGTCGACACCGTGCACGGCGCGCAGGACCTCGCCCACCCGGACTACGGCGCGATGACGGCGCTCACCAACCAGTACGCGGCGATGCCGTCCCTGCACTTCGGCTGGTCCCTGTGGTGCGGCGTGGTCATCGCCGTCCTCGCGCCCAGGTGGTGGATGAAGGCCCTCGGGCTCCTGCACCCCTTCTTCACTGTCTCCGCCATCCTCGCCACCGCCAACCACTGGGTCCTCGACGCGGCCGGCGGCGCCCTGGTGGTCTGCGCGGGCTTCGCCCTGTCGTACGTGGTCCAGGGACCGCGGGCGGGACGGAGTACGACGCGCGCCGAGACGGGGCTGATGGAGCCGGTGCCGGTGAGATAGCCGGGCTGCTCCGCGGGGCTACTCCCTGCCGGAGGCGCTCACGGCCAGCACCGCCGAGGCGGCCGCCGCGATCAGCAGCGGGATGCCCAGGCCGTGGCGCAGCACCAGCCACGCGCCCAGACAGGCGCCGCCGAGCATGGCGACCACCGAGGCCGTACGGCGCGGGGAGCGGTGCCCGCTGCCGTTGCCGAGGCGGGAGTCGGCGGCCAGGCCGGTCAGCGTCATCGTCAGCACCGTGGTCGTCAGGTCCGGGACCCCGAGCCTGCGGACCGTCGCATTGCGCAGGCCCATCGCGAAGGCCGTGAGGGCGATGAGGGCGTAGACCGTGCCGGTGCGGCCCGGCCAGGCGAAGGCGGCCGCCGCCGACAGCCCCACCAGGGCCGCCTCGGCCGCCAGCGTCAGCCGGGCCCAGCGGCGCCGGGGCCCGCCCCCGAACCGGGCCGCCACCCGGCCGCCCGCCACCGCGCCGGCGAGGAAGAAGGCCAGCGAGGCCGCGGTGTGCGGCACCGAGAACCCGGGCGCCCCGGCCGCCGCGAACCCCAGCACCACGATGTTCCCGGTCATGTTCGCGGTGAAGACCCGGCCCAGGCCCAGGTAGCTGACCGCGTCGATCAGACCGCTCACCACGGTCAGCGTGAGCAGCACGAGCACCAGCCGCAGCCCGCGCGCCTCCGGGCCCGGCGGGTCGGGGTCCGGCGGTGTCGGTGGTGTCGGCGGTGTCGGCACGGTTCCTCCCGTTCGCCGTACGGGCGTGGCAGGACCAACTTCACCACGCGCCGCCCGGCGGCGCCCGGACATGCGAACGCACCCTCGCCGGGCGGGGCGGGGGTGCGTGCGGTGGGGGTGCGGACCGAGGGGGTGGCTCAGTACCAGCCGTGGGCCTGCCAGAAGGACCAGGCCTTGGCCGGGCTGCCGTAGCGGGAGTTCATGGCGCCGTTGGTGGCGTTCGGGTTCCAGCCGCTCTCGTGCTGGACGATTTTGCTGAACGCGTCGAACTGGGCGGCGTCCGGGATCATCCGGTGCGCCGTCGCCTGCGCCGAGGAGGCCGAGGCCGGGGCGGCCTGGGCGGGCGCCGCGGACAGCGCCATGCCGGCGGTGGCGGCGGCCACGGCGGCGACGGTGAGGGCCTTCTTCGGGGAAGCGATGCGACGGATGAAGGAGACGGACACGGAGAACCTCTTGCGTCGGGGACAGGGGGTCGCCGGCATGAACCCGGAGGCCGGCCACACGGTGGTGCCGGTGGCCGCATGCGTCGGCGCCGCGGCCCTGAGGGCTCGTGGCGCCTGGCGACGTCGTCCAGACAAGCAGCCCGGAAAGTCGTCCGCAATCGCCCCTTTTACTAGTAGTGCTTTGTTAGGTCGTGTCGTAGGGCTGCCATGGGGTGGGTTGTCGGCAGGTGGGGCAAGTGCCGGTCCAGGTGGCCAGCAGGTGCTG
>NZ_JBEZND010000039.1:0-93681 GCF_040706415.1 Streptomyces sp. NPDC048106
CGAAGGACGTCAGGGCGAGCGAGACCATCATTCCGGTGACGACCTTGCGGCGCTCGGGACGGGCGCAGTGCGCGATCGCGAGGGCCGCGGCCGGCGGCCGGTGCCGGGCCGTGGGCCGGACGACGCGGATGTCAGCGCGGGCTGAGCTTCCACAGGTGGTCCGCGGTGCCGTTGTCCTCCCACTGGAGGACCTGCGCGCCGCTGCTGGTGCTCATGTTCTGCACCCCGAGAAGCAACCCGCTGTTGCTGTTGACGATCTTGTAGTAGCCGGTGCCGTCGGGGTTCAGCCGCCACAAGTGGTCGGCGGTGCCGCTGTCCCCCCAGATGAGGGCTGTCCCGCCGTCGGAGGTACTCATGCCGGTGATCCCGAGCACCAGTCCGCTCGCCTGGTTGCGGATCTTGTACAGGCCCGAGCCGGCCGACACCAGCGTCCACTTCTGGGTGGCGGAACTGTTGGGCGTGGCCTGGTCGACCAGGGTGCCCTGGCCGGTGGCCTCGTTCTGGGTGTCGAGTGCCAGGCCGCTGTTCTTGTTGGCGATCTGGTAGGTGCCGTCCAGCGTGGAACCGCCGCTCGCCGGCGTGATCACGAGGTGGTAGGCGTAGCTGCTGTCCGCCGTCACGGGCACGGTGATGGTTCCGCCGCTGACGGCGTAGTCGGACTCCGAAACGGTGGTGGGTGCGGACACCGCGACCGTGCGTCCCGGAGAGGGCGTGTACTCCACCTTGACGTGGACCCTCGAACCGAGGGCGGACAGGGCGTTCAGCCCGTTCACGGTGACGGCCGAGTCGCCGGAGCTGCCGCCGAAGACCACGTCGACCTCGTTTCCGGCGCTGTTGCGGGAGGCCGCACCGTCGATGCCGGTCTGCGCCGGAGGCGTCGTGACGAGCATCGACCCGCTCATGTCGGCGTACCACTTGTAGAGCCAGTACGCCCCGTTGGGGCTGCCGCCCTGTCCCGTGAGCAGGTCGCCCAGCGCCCCGGACTGGTTCCAGAAGGCGAGTTCCGCGTCATGGACGCCCAGCCGCTCGAACTTGGCGATGTAGCCCACCAGCGCGCCGGGCACGCCGACTTCGGCGGGAGCGGCGTACTCCTCGATCGCGATCGGCCGCGGGCTGATGCCGTACTTGTTCTCCAGCGCGATGACGGTGGCGACGTCGCCGGCGATCTTCGAAGAGCGGCTCAGCTCGTGCCAGGCGATGATGTCCGGCACGGTGTTGGTGGCGACCGCGTTCTTCAGGAAGTTGTCCATGTCGCTGATGTTGTCCGAGAAACTCGGGCCCTGGATCGGGGTCGTGGAGTCCTTGGAGCGGATCTCGCGGTAGGTCCGGGTCCAGAAGTCCTCGAACGTCCCGTTGGAGGACTGCCACGTGTTGTCGGACTCGTTCCAGGGCGCGTACGCGGCCAGGTTGGTGATCCCGGACGCCTTGGTCTGCGCGATCTGGTCGTCGACCACGGACAGCCAGTTGCTCCAGCTGAACTGATACGGCCAGCCCGCGTAGTAGTCCGACAGCCGGTTGACGACCTTCGCGCCGGCCCGCGCCGCCTTCGGCGCCACCGTGAGGATGTCGCCGGTGGCCTGCTGGTGGCCGCCCTGGGGTTTCTGGACGAACGTGTTGGGCTTGATCGCCTGCACCAGGCTGTCGGCCGGGGTGGAGGCGTCGGCCAGGCCGTACAGGCTGCCGGTGGCGACATGGGTGACCGGTCGGAGCACCTGGTCGGCACTGACCACCAGGGTCGTGGACGGGGACGCCGCCGCTTGCGCGGGCGGCCCTGCGAACACGGCGGAGCCCACGGCGAGTAACGCCGCTCCGAGCCCGACGGCACCGGTCAGCCGCCGGCGCCGATGACGCGCAAATCCACGCATGAGAGAGAACCCTTCCGGAGAAGTGGGGGAACGCCGCGACCGCCGTGGGAACGCCGGCACGGAGCCGCCCGTCCATCGGCTCCGTGCCGCCCGGGACGGCATCAACCGCTGGGCAAAAGAGCAATGCTTTGCTCAGCGCACAACGTAGGAGTGTTCCGCCGAGTGGTCAAGGGAGCGCGCGAGGCCGCGTTCCGCGGCCCCGCTGCCCCGCGGACGGCGCCGACGGTCCCGGGAGAAAAGGTCTACCCGAGGGTCCACTGCTGGTTGCCCGCGCCGTTGCACGTCCACAGTTCGACCGGGGCGCCGTTGGCGGTGCTCGCCTGCGTGACGTCGAGGCACAGGCCGGACTGGACTCCAGTGACCGTACCGTCGGCGTTGACGTTCCACTGCTGGTTGCTCTGGCCGTTGCACGTCCAGGTGGCGACCTTGGTGCCAGGGCTGGTGCCCTGGTTGCTGGCGTCCAGGCAGAGCTGGTTACCGCCGCTGTAGACGGTGAGCTGCCCGCTGGAGGTGCGGGTGAAGAGCTGGTTGGAGCCGCCGTTGCAGTCCCAGATCTGGAGCTGGGTACCCGGGGTGGTCGTCGAGTTGGGCACGTCCAGGCACTTGCCCGCGCCCACCGCGTGCAAGGCGCCACTGGTGGTGCCGCCGGATCCGCCGGGCGGCGTCACGTAGACGGCGAAGGCGTCGTGTGCGGCCTGGAAGGTGAAGGGGACCGTCACCGATCCGGAAGAGGCGCTCACGTCCTGGTCATACACGGTCTGCGGGGCGCTCAGCGGAGCCTGGTCGGGGATCCGCTTCACCGTCACGTGCACCGACCCGTTGTTCGTGAGCCAGGGCACCGAAGCAAGACCGTTCACGGTCAACGCGACGGAACCGGTGTACCCGTTGCTGTCGCCGACGACCGCCACCGCACGCTTGGCGGAGCTGTCCTCCGCCGCCGACACGGCGGTCGAGCCGACCTGCCCGGAGGTGGCCACGAGAGTGCCCGTCATGTCCGCGTAGGCGCGCATGGCCCACCAGTTGCCCGTGGGTTGCCACGTGCCGCCCGACTGAGTGAGGATGCCCGTCAGGTTCGGGGTGACGCAGCAGGACCAGTTGCCGCGCATGGCGTTGGTGTACCCGGACTGCGCGAAGCGGGCCAGGTACCAGGCCGTCACACCGGCGGTCTGCCGGTCGGCGGGCTGGTACTCGTTCGCGGACAGCGGCCTCGCGCCGATCCCGGCCGCCGCGAGCGCGGAGTTGAGGGACTGACTGACCGTCACCGGGTCGTCGACGTCGCCCTCGTCATGGTTGGTGATCATGTCGGGGACGGTGCCCGCCGCCTTGACGTGGGAGAGCCAGGTGCTCCACTCACCGGGGTTGCCCTGCGGGGTGAAGGCCAGCGACGGGCCCACTATCTGGGCGTTCGGGGCGATACGGCGGATCTCCCGGTACGCGCTGTCCCACATCTGGAAGTACTGGGCGCTGTTCATGCCGCGAGTCCAGAAGACGGAGATGTCCGGCTCGTTGTAGATGTCGTAGGCGAACGGGAGCCCCGATGCCTGCAACGCGCCGACGGTGGCGTCGATGAAGCTGATCCAGTTCGAGCAGTCTCCGTTGTCGCACGGGTAGACGGTGTTCGACGGCTGGCCGCCGTTGTTGCCGTAGAGGTCGCCGAGAATCGCCTGGTACTGCACGTGGTAGGGCGGCTGGGTCAGCCTCTGGGCCTGGGAGACCATCGACTGGATGTCGGCCTTGGTCGCGGAGCCGTATTGGTATCCGTCCTTGATCCAGCCTCCCGAGAACCAGCCGCCGCCGCGGAAGGCGTTGACGCGCAACGGCTGGAGGTACTGGTCGGCGGGCTGCGACCCGTCCTCGGTGATGCCGTAGAGGAAGCCCTCCCCCACTCCGGTGGAGGGGCCTCGGGTGGCGCTCAGATCGATGCTCAACGACTCCCCGGTGGCCGCATGGCTCACTGTGGGGAGCAGCAGAAGGGACGCCAGACCCAGCAGTGCGGCGGCGGCCGTTGCCAGACGGCTTCGTCTGCCTTTCTTTTTCATCGGATTCCTCCTCGGCGTGGAATCGCCGGACGGGGCGGCGCGGCGAGACCGCGGGAGACGCGGTGGTGAGCGCGTGCGGGTCGGCACGGCCTGGCGTGGCCAGGCACCGGTGCGCGGTCGCGGCGTGCGGCGTGCGGCGTGCGGCGTGCGGCGAGTGAACGGCTCCATGATCGAATCGATTCGTGCGGAATCGATTCGACTGATCGTACGACCGCCCCCAGGCACGGTCAATGGACCGGACGGTTCCGCCTGCGCGGTGCTCCGGCACCGGCTCGTCCCCGCGGTGCGCCCGCCGCACGGCGGACGCCCGCCACCGTCAGCGGGCGCCGGGAAGACGGACCGGCGCGGCACCGGTGCTGGAGCGCAGGATGACGGACGGGGCAAGGAGGATGTGCTGGGGCGGCGTGGCGGGTTCGGCGATCCGTTCGATCAGCAGGGCGACCGCTTGCCGGCCCATGTCCAGGGCGGGGACGTCCGCGGTCGTCAGGGGCGGGCGGAAGTCCTCTGCCCACTGCCGGGCGGCGACCCCGGCGATCGAGAAATCACGGGGCACCACGAGTGCGGCGTCGGCCAGCGCCCGCTGGACACCGGGCAGCGCGGCCTCGTTGATGGTGGTGACGGCGGTGAGGTCCGGGTGGGCGCGCAGAAGCCGCTCCATGGTCGCCTGGCCGGACGCCGCGTCATCGCCGCAGGCCACCTCCACCCCCGTCATGCCGCGCTCGGCCACCGCCGCGGTGAAGCCCTCACGCGCCCGCAGCGCCGGCCCGTAGCCCGCCGCGACCAGTTCCGGCGAGCGGCTGAGCAGGGCCACCTCGGTGTGGCCGAGGTCTGCCAGGTGGCACACCGTGTGGTGGATGAGGCCCGCGTAGTCGACGTCGATCCAGCACATGTCCCGGTCGTCCGCGGGGTGCCCGATGCCGACGAAGGGCAGCCCCGCCCGGCCCAGCCGGTCCACGCGGGGATCGTCCAGCCGGATCTCCATGAGGATCACACCGTCGACGCGTCCTTCGGAGACCAGGCGCTCGAAGGACCGGTCGTGGTCACCTCCGGAGGGGGACAGCACCACGTCCAGGTCGGCGCGGGTGGCCGCGTCCACGACGCTCGCCACGAACTCCAACTGCATGTGGGTGAGCCGGTTGCCGGCCGGCGGGATCACCAGGCCGATCATGCGGGTCCGCCCCTCCCTGAGCGCCCTGGCCGTCGCGTTGGGCTGGTAGCCCAGCTCGTCGATCACGTCCTCGATGCGCTTGCGGGTCGCCGCCGCCACAGGGCGCTTGCCGCTGAGGGCGTAGGACACCGTGCTGCGCGACACACCAGCTCGCCGCGCGATCTCACCGATGTTCATGTGGCTCCTCAAACCCCTGGTCGCACGCTGATCATACGCGGGCCGAACCGGCTCGTTGCGGGCGACGATCCGCCCCCGTCGCCCCACTGGGGCCGGTCATCGGGTGAGGCGGCCCGCGCCCTGGCAGACGGCCGGTCCGCGGGCTTGACGAGGTCGGGCGGGAACCTTAGGTTCGCGGGCATGATCGAACCGATTCGATGCACGCCGTGATGCCGCTCCCGCTCAGAGTCCGACGGCCAGAGTGAACTCTGGCCGCTGCTCGCATCCGCGAAGGACGGGAAGACACCCATGACCACCACCGCCCCCGGGCCCGCCTTCTCCCTCCGGGAGATACCGTTCAGCCGCAAGGGATCGTGGTTCGGCTTCTCGCCGGTCACCGGCCCGCACCGCCAGGAACGGGACCTGCACCTGGTCTCCCATCAGAACGGGATGCACGCCGTCCTGCGTTTCGTGCCGCTGGACCCGGTGACCTCGGAGCGGGTGGAGACCACCTGGCACGCCGCACCCTCCCGGCTGGTGTGGGAGAGCGGCGGCGGGAGGATCGCTCTCGTCTACGAGAGCGGCGACACCGTCCGGCTGCGCGGGCACCGGCTCGATCTCATGATCACAGCCGCGAGTACGGAGCTGACACCGTTCACCGGCACGTACTTCTACCGCGACCCGGTGGACGGTTCCTACGTTCTCACCTCGTACGAGACCGGCCGCCGCTACCGGGTCACCCCGTTGGCCGGCGCCGTCGCCACAGCCACCGGGCTGGAGGAACTGGGCGCAGCGCCCCGGACGCTCGTCCTGTCCGGACCGCAGGAGTGGGAGGCTGCCGTCGAGGAGATCGACGCCGCGCGGCCGCCCTACACGCCCCCGGCGGACTTCGAGACCGCCACCGCCCGCGCACGCGAGGCGTTCCGCGACTTCGCCGGCGCCGTGGCACCCGTCCCGGGCGACGGCGCGCCGGCCGCGGAGCTGGCCTCCTACGTCCTGTGGTCGGCCACCGTGCGCCCCGCCGGCGCCGTGCGGCGACCGGCGGTGCTGATGTCCAAGCACTGGATGGACAAGGTGTGGAGCTGGGACCACTGCTTCAACGCGCTCGCCCTGGCACCCGGGCTGCCGGAGCTCGCCTGGGACCAGTTCCGGCTGCCGTTCGACCACCAGGACGCCGCCGGAGCCCTTCCGGACTCCGTCGCCCACTCCGAGGTCCTCTACAACTACGTCAAGCCGCCCGTCCACGGGTGGGCCCTGCGTCGGCTGCGTGAAACGCTCCCCCGTCTGCCCGACCACGGCGAACTGAGCACCGTCTACCGGCGGCTCGAACGCTGGACGGACTACTGGCTGGTGGCCCGGACCCGTCCCGGTGAGCGCCTGCCCCACTACCTGCACGGCAACGACAGCGGCTGGGACAACGCCACGACTTTCGACTCGGGGCAGGTGCTTGTCACCGCGGACCTGGCCGCCTTTCTCGTCCTGCAACTGGCGGAGTTGGCGGAGCTGGCAGAGGTGCTGGGCATCGCCGGTGCCGCCGACCGGCATCTGCGCACGGCCGAGGCGATCCAGACCGCGCTGCTGGAAGACCTGTGGGCCGACGGGCGCTTCCACGGCCGTTCCCCCTGGTCCGGTGCTCTGTCCACCAGTAGCAGCCTGCTGGACCTCATGCCGATCGTGCTGGGTGAGCGCCTTCCGCCGGAGATCGCCGACCGGCTGGCCGAGCGCATCGCCTCCCACCTCACAGCCCACGGGCTGGCGACCGAGCACCCGAGTTCACCGCATTACGCGCCGGACGGTTACTGGCGCGGCCCGATCTGGGCACCCGCCACCGTCCTCATCGAGGATGGCCTGCGCCGCGCCGGCCACACCCGGCTGGCCGACGACGTCAGCCGTCGCTTCCTCTCCCTCTGCGAGGCGTCCGGGTTCGCGGAGAACTTCGACGCCCTTACCGGTCAGGGGTTGCGCGACCGTGCCTACACCTGGACCGCCAGCGCGTACCTGTTGCTCGCCCGGGGCATGGCGTCCGTTTGACGAGAACAGGAGCCGAGCGGCCTCATCCCATGTGCGGGGTGATCGTATAGTCCCCGCCCGCCTCGGTCTCGAACACGGTGACGGTGCTTTCGGGACGCTCCACTTCTGTGCCGGCACCGCCCACGGAGTGCACGGTGACCGGTGCGGCGGTGCGCAGTCGGACGGTGCCGCTCCGGCTCGCCGCAAGGCGGGCATGGGTCAGGGCGCCGTCGCTCCAGGAGAGGCTGACGGTGAGGCCCCCACGGGCGAGGAGGCCGGTGACCTGGCCCTCGGGGAGCTGCGGCGGAAGTGCGGGCAACAGGTGGACTTCGCCGGTGTGGGACTGGAGCAGCCATTCGGTCACGCCGGCGGTGGCGCCGAAGTTGCCGTCGATCTGGAACGGCGGGTGCAGGTCGAACAGGTTCGGGGCGGTGTGGTCGGGGGCGAGCAGGTCGGTGAGGAGCTTGTAGGAGCGGGCGCCGTCTTCCGCGCGCGCCCAGAAATTGATCTTCCAGGCGAGGGACCAGCCAGTGCCGTCGTCGCCGCGCGTCTCCAGGGTCTTCAGAGCGGCCCGGAAGAGCTCCGGGGTGTCGCGTTTGGTGATCTGGTTGCTGGGGTGCAGGCCGTACAGGTGGGAGATGTGGCGGTGCTGCTGCTCGGGCGCGCCCGCGTCCCAGTCCTGCTGCCACTCCTGAAGCTGCCCCAGGGCGCCGATCCTCATGGGCGGCAGCTGGGCGCGGGCCCGACGCACCCGCTCGGCGTACGGGCTGGTGACGGCGAGCGTGTCGCAGGCGGCGAGGTAGCCGTCGAAGAGGTCGCGCAGGATCTGGTTGTCCATCGTCGGGCCCGCACATGCGGACGCGTCGGGGTGGTGGGCGTTCTCGGGCGAGACGGAGGGACAGGTCACCAGGTAACCGGTGGTGGGGTCGGGGATCAGCGCGTCGAGGAAGAAGCGGACCGCTCCTTCGACGACGGGCAGCCTGCGGCGCAGGGCTGCTCTGTCGCCGGTGAAGCGGTAATGCTCCCATACGGAAGTGGCCAGCCAGGCGCCGCCGGTGGGCCACATCCCCCAGAAGGCTCCGTCCACCGGCGCGGTGCCGCGCCAGGCGTCGGTGTTGTGATGAGCGACCCAGCCGTCGGCTCCGTACTGCACTCTGGCGGTCTTCTGGCCGGCCTGGGCGAGGTCGTCGAGCAGCGCGAAGATCGGCTCCCAGCACTCGAGGAGGTTGGTGGTGGGCGCGGGCCAGTAGTTCATCTCCGTGTTGATGTTGATGGTGAACTTGGAGCTCCAGGGAGGGGAGAGCTGGTCGTTCCAGATGCCCTGCAGGTTGGCGGGCTGGGTGCCCGGGCGGGAGGAGGCGATGAGCAGGTAGCGGCCGAACTGGTAGTGGAGTGCCACGAGCTGCGGGTCGTCCCCCTGGCCGAAGGCGGCCACCCGCTCATCGGTCGGCGCGCCGGCCGCGTCCGTGGTGCCGAGGTCGAGCGTGACCCGGCGGAAGAGCGCGCGGTGGTCGCGCACGTGCCGGGAGAGCAACTGGCCGTACGAGGTGTCGGCGGCGGCGTTCAGAGGGCGCTCGGCTCGGGCACGGTGGTCTCCGGAGGCGTCCCGGTAGTCGTTGTAGCTGGTGCCGACGGACACCAGCAGGGTCACCGCGTCGGCCCCGGCCACGGAGAGCGTGCCGTTGTCGCTGCGCACGTTCCCCCCTTCGGCGCGGGCACGGACCAGAGCGCGGAAGCGCACCCTGCCGGTGACCCCCTCACGCGTCTGCCCGGCCCCCTCCAGCGCGGCGGTGATCCGGTCCGGGGAGGACGTCTGCGCCTGCTGGGGGCTGTCGAAGGCTGCGGTGAACGACAGGGCACCAGGGGTGTCCGCGGTCAGCCGGACCACAATCACCTGGTCGGCATGGCTGGCGAACACCTCGCGGCGGTATGCCACTTTGTCGCGGACGTACATCGTGGTAGCCACGGCTGTGTCGAGGTCCAGCTCACGACGGTAGGAGCCGGCCTCACCCGTGTTCGGGAACGTCAGGCGCAGGTTGCCGACTGTCTGGTACATCAGCTCCGCGACCGGGGTGCCCAGGAAGGTGGAGTCGATCAGGTCCTGGGCGGAGGTCCACTCGCCGGCCAGGACCCGGCGGCGGATCTCGGGGAGGTTCGCCAGGCCCTGGGGGTTGGCGGGTTCGTAGGGGCCTCCTGCCCACAGGGTGTCTTCATTGAGCTGGAGCTGCTCGGTGTCCACTCCCCCGAAGACCATGGCGCCCAGACGGCCGTTGCCGAGCGGCAACGCCTCCAGCCACTGGCCGGCGGGCTTGTCGTACCAGAGGGCGAGACGGGAGGCCGCCAGGGTGATGGCCTCCCCCGCTTCTGTGGGGGCCTGCGGCGCCGCGCCCGCCGCGGTGGGCGGGAGGTCTACGGCCAGTGCGGCGGACGCGGCTGCGGAGGCGACGAGAAAGTCCCTTCTCTGCACGGGAAATCCTTTCTTTCGATCCGGCGAGGGCGGCGGTGCCCGTTCCTGTGCCGTGCCCCGGTGACGCGGGACAGCGCCGGGGCGGTACGCAGCCGTTGCCCTGGGCGGAGCCACCTCTCGCCGTATGCGTTGCTGACGAAGGGCGCACACGGCCGGGCTGTGTGCGGGAGCGGCTGGGTGGTGGGCGGGTGCGGGGAGGGAATGCGGAGAGGGAAGGAGCGGGGTCAGGTGCGCGGTCGGGTCCGAAGGCCTTGCATGCCGCCGTCGACGGGGAGGGCGGTGCCGGTGCTTGAGCCGGACAACGGGCTCGCCAGGTAGGCGATGGCCGCGGCGACCTCCTCGGCGGAGACGAGACGGCCCATGGGCTGCCGGGCGTTGAGGGCGGCGCGTTCGGCCACCGGGTCGGCGGCCCGGTCCAGGAGGCGGCCGATCCATGGAGTGTCGGCCGTGCCCGGGTTGACGCAGTTGACGCGGATGCCGGTGTGCACGAGGTCGGCGGCGGTTGCCCGGGTGAGGGCGAGCACGGCCCCCTTGGTCGCCGAGTACAGCACCCGGTCGGGCAGTCCCGCGGTGGCGGCGACGGAGCATGTGTTGACGATGGCCGCGCTGCCGGAGCGGCGCAGATGGGGCAGAGCGGCCCGGGTCACCCGGACCATGCCGAGGACGTTGACGTCGAAGACCCGGTGCCACTCGTCGTCGGTGTTGTCCTCGATGGTGCCCTGCGCGCCGATCCCGGCGTTGTTGATCAGGACATCGATGCCTCCGAGCACCCGTACGGCCTCCTCGACGGCTGCCCGGACCTCCGCGTCGTCGGCCACGTCCGCGCGGATGCCGACAAGGGGTTCGGGAACGTTGCCGGGGGTGAGGTCGAGGCAGGCGACGCGGGCACCACGGGCGGCCAGCAGGCGAGCGGTGGCCAGCCCGATGCCGGAGGCGCCGCCGGTCACGAGGGCCGTCAGCCCCGCGAACTCGGGAGTACTCATCCGTCGGCCTCCCCGCTCCACACAGGGCCGTCGGGGTAACGGTGGTCCGCCAGGGCTCGCGGGAGCAGCTCGGCGCCGATACCTGGGGAGGTCGGGGCGAGGTAGCGGCCGTCGCGGACGCGGACCGGGTCGGTGAAGTGCTCGTGCAGGTGGTCGATGTACTCGATCACACGGTCCTCGGTGGTGCCGCTGACAGCCACGTAGTCGAACATCGCCAGGTGCTGCACCATCTCGCACAGTCCGACTCCACCGGCGTGAGGGCAGACCGGGACACCGAACTTGGCGGCCAGCAGCAGGATGGCGACGTTCTCGGTGACACCGGCGGTGCGGCTGGCGTCGAGTTGTAGGACGTCGAGCGCGCCGGCCTGGAGGAACTGTTTGAACATCACCTGGTTGTGGGCGTGTTCACCTGTGGCCACCTTGATCGGCGCCAGGGCCCGGCGGATGGCGGCGTGGCCGAGGATGTCGTCCGGAGAGGTGGGTTCCTCGATCCAGTACGGGCCATGGGGCGCGAGCGACGCCATCCGGTCGATCGCCTGCTGGACCCCCCACGCCTGGTTGGCGTCGACGGCGATCCTGATGTCCGGGCCGACCGCTTCGCGGGCCAGCCGCATGCGGCGCTCGTCGGCCTGGCGGTCGGCGCCGACCTTCAGCTTGATCTGCCTGAAGCCATCGGCGACCGCCTCCTTGGACAGCCGTACCAGCTTCTCGTCGTCGTAGCCGAGCCAGCCGGGGGTCGTGGTGTATGCCGGGTAGCCGTGCTCCAGCAGGTCCGCGGTCCGTTGGGCGCGGCCGGGCTCGGCGCGGCGCAGGATGTCGAGGGCCTCGTCACGGGTGAGAGCGTCCCGCAGGTAGCGGAAGTCGACCAGGTCGACCAGCCGCTCCGGGGAGAGTTCGGCCAGCAGCCGCCAGACGGGCTTGCCGGTACGCCGTCCGTACAGGTCCCAGACGGCGTTGACGATCGCCGCGGCGGCCATGTGGATGGCCCCCTTCGCCGGGCCCAGCCAGCGCAGCTGGCTGTCGCCGGTCAGCCGCCGGGAGAAGCCGCCGAGGTCGGCCAGTACCTCCTCCACCGGCAGCCCCACGACCAGCGGGGCCAGAGCCCGTACAGCGGCGACCTCGACGTCGTTGCCGCGTCCCACGGTGAAGGCGAGTCCGTATCCCTCGGCCCCGGCGCTCGTACGGATCGCCACGTACGCGGCCGAGTAGTCGGGTTCGGGGTTCATGGCGTCGGAGCCGTCGAGTTCCCGCGAGGTCGGGAACCGTACGTCGACGGCCTCGACCGCGCCGATCAGCTCACTCACCGGGTCCGGGCACTTTCCGAGCGGAGGGTCCCGTGCTGTCTCTGCGCCATGGCGACCACCCATCGTCGTGTGTCGAAGACATGACCTCCCTGCCACGGCAGGGCACTGGACATGGGATGGATTTATAGAGTCAACCCGCCCCGGTGTCCATACCTCCGGGAGCAAGGAGTGCGGGTCAATTCCCCTGGCCTGTGCATATGTCCGAGCGCCGGGCAGGCCCGAAGGCTCGCGTCGTTCCCACTTCTTCCCCAGCGATGGGATGCATTGCTACGCTGCCGCCGCCTGGGCAACGAGCGGGGAGCAGCCGCATGTCACTGACCGACAAGGCCATCGGCCGCATCAGGGATCTCATCCAGTCCGGCGAGCTGCCGCCGGGCGCCAAACTGCCGCCGGAGCAGCAGCTGGCCGCGGAGCTGGGTCTGTCCCGCAATCTGATGCGGGAAGCGGTGAAGGCGCTGGTCGTGGCACGGGTGCTGGAGATCCGCCGGGGCGACGGCACGTATGTGACAAGCCTCGAACCGGAGCTGCTGCTGAGCAGCATCGGGTCAGCGGTGGAACTGCTGCGCGGCGACACCATGCTGGAGCTGACCGAGGTACGCAGACTGTTCGAACCGGTCGCCACAGGACTGGCGGCCACCCGGATCTCGGCCGGGCAACTGGCGGAGGTGGAACGGCACTTGGACGCGATGCGGGCGGCCTGGGACGACGTGGAGCGGCTCAACGAACACGACGCCGCGTTCCACCGGGCGGTGATCGCGGCCACCGGCAACGCCACCCTCACCACCCTGCTGGACGGGATCTCCAGCCGGACGCTGCGCGCACGCGTCTGGCGCGGCCTGGTCGACGAGAACGCCGCTGCCCGTACCGTCGTCGAACACGAGGCGATTCACCGGGCACTGGCCGCCGGCGACGCCCCCCTCGCCCAGGCCGCCGCCCTCCTGCATGTCAGCACCACCGAACAGTGGCTGCGCGAGCACCTGGAACGGAACGACGGCGTCCCGAACGACGTCGTGAACACCTAGCGGTTCCAAGGAAGGCACGTTCCCTCGGCGAGGAGTGCACCTGGATGAGATTCCTGCGCGTGGGCCCTGCGGGCTCCGAACGTCCCGCCGTCCTCGACACCGACGGCGTCGCCTACGACCTGACCCCGCTGAGCGCCGACTTCGATGGCGCTTTCCTGGCCTCTGCCGGCGTGGAGCGCGCCCGCGCGGCGCGGGCCGAGGGAATGCTGCCGCACACCGATCTGACCGGAGAACGGACCGGCGCCCCGCTGGCGCGCCCGGGCAAGGTCGTGTGCGTCGGACGGAACTACACGGATCACGCCGAGGAGACCGCGGCCCCGCCCCCGGCCGAGCCGGTGGTCTTCATGAAGGCAGCCAACACGGTGGTCGGATCCGACGACACCGTTCTCATACCCAGGGCCGGTGTCAAAACGGACTACGAGATCGAACTCGCGGTGATCATCGGCCGGACCGCCCGCTACCTGGACTCGCCGGATGCCGCA
This sequence comes from Streptomyces sp. NPDC048106, assembly GCF_040706415.1. Lineage (NCBI taxonomy): Bacteria > Bacillati > Actinomycetota > Actinomycetes > Kitasatosporales > Streptomycetaceae > Streptomyces > Streptomyces sp. NPDC048106. Next base: position 13,497 of record NZ_JBEZND010000039.1, read on the forward strand.
GCGGAGGCCATCGCGGGCTACGCCATCGCTGACGACGTGAGCGAGCGTGCCTTCCAGCACGAGCGGTGCGACTTCCCCTGCCTGCGCGGCGACGTGGTCGAGGCGGAGATCGACCGGCTCGGCCGTCAGCGGCACGTCCTCGGGCAGGCCTGATGTCCTCCCCCACGCCTCGCGGGTACGCCCACCGGGTACCTCTCGGGCGCTCCGGAGTATCCGTCAGCCGCTTCGGGCTGGGCACCGCGCCGCTGGCCGGTCTGTTCTCGGCTGTCAGCGACCGGCAGGCCGCCGACACGCTGGAGGCCGCCTGGGCGGCCGGTATCCGGTACTTCGACACCGCCCCGCACTACGGTGCCGGGCTCGCCGAGCGGCGACTCGGTGCGTTCCTCACCGGCATGGGGCAGCCGCGTTCGGAATACACGGTGTCCACCAAGGTCGGTCGGCTGCTCGTGCCGGGTGACTCCATCCGAGGAGACGATGCCTTCCACGGCGAACCCGGCCTCGCCAGGATCCGTGACTACAGTGCCGAAGGCGTCTACCGCTCCCTCGCCGAGAGCCTGGAGCGCTCCGGCCTCGACGCCTTCGACGTCGTCCTCGTCCACGACCCTGACGACCACTGGGAGGAAGCCGTCACCGGCGCCTATCCGGCGCTGGCCCGGCTGCGCGCCGAGGGAGCCGTCCGGGCGATCGGCGCGGGCATGAACCAGACGGCGATGCTCACCCGCTTCGTCACCGAGACCGACCTCGACTGCGTGCTCGTGGCAGGCCGCTACTCGCTGCTGGATCGAAGTGCGGCCGACGAGTTGCTGCCCGCGTGCGCCGAACGTGAGGTGGGCGTCCTGGTCGGCGGTGTCTTCAACAGCGGCATCCTGGCGAACCCTGGGCCGGACGCCATGTACGACTACGTGCCGGCCCCCGAGGCGATACGGCGTCGCGTCGTCGCCCTCGGCGAGCGCTGCGCCGCGCACGGCGTGGCGCTGGCCGCCGCGGCCCTGCAGTTCCCGCTGCGGCACCCGGCCGTCACCGGTGTCGTCGTCGGGGCGCGCAGCGCGCGGGAAGTCACCGTGAACGTCTCGCACGCCGCCGCGACGATCCCCGAGGAGCTGTGGGCGGAGCTCGATGTCTTCGAACGGGACGGACGATGAGCGGGACCGAGGCACACCGTCACCTTGGGCGGCCTCCATCGGCCCCCTTGGACTCGGCGGCCACGACGCCCTCGTCGGCAGTGCCGCGGGCCTGCACGCCCTCGGCGTCACTGGCGTCGTCAACTCGCCCCTGCCGCTCGGCCGGGGCCGGGTGAACTCCGCACACGGCGTGCACGCCGTCGGAGTCCGGTACGGCCCGCCGCCCATGACTCTGGGCCCCACCGGCTACGGAGCAGACACCCGTCGCCCGCCTGACCGACCCGACGTCGTCACCGTCACCCTCGGCATCCCCTTTTGGCCCGCACGGGACGAGGATGTCGTCACGCGCGGACGGATCACACACGGTCGGCACGCGGCCAAGCCCGAGCACGACCACGTGGCGACCGCTGCCACGGCGCCGGCTCTGCCCCTTCGCGCCGTCGCCGCGCGCACTTCGTCCGAGCGGAGGAGGAACGATGGTGACACGTCAGGACCCCGAGGTCGTTCGCCGCACCGCCGGCTGCCTCGGCGAAGCACTCGACGACGGCCTGCGGCACGCGGTCGAGCGGTGCCTGGCCCCCGTCCGTGACCGTGGCCGGGCCAGCAACGTCCTCGCTGAACGGCACCCGGGAGTGTGGTCATGAGCGAGCCTGTGGTGCGCACCATGCCCTCTGGCGACGTCCGGTCACCGATCGATACCCACGTCCACTTCTGGGACCCACGTCGCCTCACCTACCCCTGGCTCGGCGCCGTTCCCCGGCTCCACAAGCCCTTTACACCCCGCGACCTCGCCGACACCGTCCCCGAACCGGTCGACGTGGTCTTCGTGGAAGCGGGGCGGATCGGGCAACAGGCCACCGACGAGTTGGAGTGGGTCCGCAGCGAGGCGAAACACCGGCCGTGGATCCGCGGCGCCGTCGTGCACGCCCCGCTGGAGGACTCCTCCAGGGCCGCGGGCGCCATCCGCAGCTACGCCCAGGACCCCTTCGTGGTGGGGGTCCGGCGCAACATCCAGGACGAGCCGGCCGGCTTCACCACCGACGCCGGATTCCGTGCAGGGGTGCGCCTCCTGGGCGAGGCCGGGCTGCCCTTCGACGCGTGTGTGCGCCGGCATCAGATGTCGGAACTCGCCGAACTCGCCGAGGCGTGTCCGCAGACCCTCATCGTGCTGGACCACCTGGGCAAGCCGTCCCCGGCGGACCCCGGCACGTCGTGGCGGCAGGCGATGCGGCGGGTGGCGCGCCAGGACAACGTCGTCTGCAAGCTGTCGGGTCTGACCACCGAGGCAGCCCCCGCCACCTCGCCCGAAATGATGGTCTCCCTGCTGCGCGAGGCTCTGGAGGTCTTCGGTCCCGACCGGTGCCTGTACGGCAGCGACTGGCCGGTCATGACGCAGGCCACGCATTACGCGACCTGGCTCGAGTTGGTACGCACCGCGCTCGCCGCGTTTCCCCGCGAGGCCGCCGACGCCGTCCTGCACACGAACGCGGTGAGGACCTACCGGCTTGACGGCGGTCATGCCAAGCGGCTCTGATCGGCCGGCTCGTTCGCCACGAGCAGCGAACCAACCAGCCGTTACGGGGCTTTGGGACTGCCCGGCGATGAAGCGGCGCCGTCCAGCGTCCTGGCGCCGCCTCCGTTGCCCACGCGGCTCCGCGTGCTTCTCCCGATCAGGGTCGGAGATGCCGGCCGTGCCGGTGAACTGGAAGGAACGGCAGCGGGTGCCTGCCGCCGCGGTGCTCCGGTCGCGACCTTCGCGGTCGACTGCTTCGGGCCCTACGCACTGCACCTCCGCTCCGGCCGGATGTACGGGCTCCCGGCAAGACCATGTCCTACGTGCCCGGGAGGGGATCGATCCTCGGGCGGTGGGCCTCCATGCGGGCACGGGACGCGGCTTCCTCGACCACCGAAGTCATGCGCCCCGATCTGCCCGCTGCCACGGACAGTGCGGCACGCCCGACGGATCGCGTCTGGACGTGTCGCCGAGCTGGGATTGACGGCCGGCACACCCGACCGGCCTGGTCACTCGTTGCGCCCCGCGGGGGCCTGGTACCCGGCTCGTTGTGACGCCGTCGCGGCCGGCGTCACGAGAAGGTGGGTGCGCTCTTCTTGGCGGGGTCCTTGGATGCGGGGTGATCCGGGCTGTCGGCGGGGGCGGCGGCACGCAGTGCCGCTTCGACGTGGTGGTTGCTGGTCATGGATGCCGTGACGGCCGTCATCGTCAGGAGGAGGACGGCGGCGGCGTAGAGCGGGGTGCGGATGTCGTAGGTGGTGGCCAGCCAGCCGCCGAGGAAGGCCCCGACGGGGGCGGCGCACATGGCCAGCATGCGGGAGGTGGAAGCGACCCGGCCCATGAGGTGGGCCGGGACGATCGCCTGCCGGAGGGAGGGCCCGAGCACCATCGTGGCGCCCATGCCGGCGCCGCAGACGGCGAGCGCCAACCCGGCCACGTACGGGTTCGGGGCAGCGGCCAGGCCCAGGATGGCCAGCCCTTCGACGGCGGCTGTGCAGGTCAGTGCGGTGCCGGTGCCGAGTCGTCGGCCAAGGTAGGAGGCAATGCCGGCGCCGAGCAGGCCGCCGGTGGCCTCCGCCGTGAGGAGCAGGCCGAAGCCGTAGGTGTCGACACCGAGGCGGTCGTGCGCGAAGAGGGCGAGAACGGTCTCCACAGCGAGGAAGGCGACGTTCCCGACCGCCGGGCGGAGCGCGAGACCGAGCAGCACCCGGTTCCGGAAGACGTACGAGGCCCCGGCCCGCGCCTGCCGAAGCAGCGACTCGCGGACCTCCGGCACGGGCCGGGGCATGGCGGGCAACGTGCGTACGAGCAGTGCGGAGAGCATGAACGACACCGCGTCGGCGAGCAGCGGGACCGCCCGCCCGAGCGCGAGCAGCGCGCTGCCCGCGGGTGGCCCCGCGAAGCCGGACATGGCGGTCTGGGTGCCGCGCAAGCGGGAGTTGGCGCGCTCCAAGAGTGCGGGATCGCGGCGGAGCAGATCCGGCAGATAGGCCGTGGCAGCCGTATCGAAGAAGAGTCCGCCGAGGCCGAGCAGGAAGGTGACGGCCACGAGCAGCGGAATGCTCAGGACGCCGAGCACGGCCGCCGCCGCGGGTATTCCGAGCAGCAGGGCACGTGCCGTGTCCGTGACCCACATCGTGCGTCGGCGGTCCCAGCGGTCCACCAGCGCACCGCCGAGCACCCCGAAGAGCAGCCACGGCAATGTCCCCGAGGCGGTGACGACGGCGAGCGCCATCGGATTCCGGGTCAGTGTCAACGCGAGCAGCGGCAGTGCGGCCTGCGTCACCCCGTCACCGAGCGAGGAGACCGTCTGCGCGGTCCACAGCCGTCCGAACCCGGTCGGCAACTTCCGAACGTCTGAGATCACTTGGTGTCCCCCTCGGCCTGCTCGTGCCGTGCCGGGTGGAACAGCGCGAAGACGAACGACGCGTCCGGCAGCGACGGATCGGACAGTTCCCGGTACTCGTCCGCCAGAGCCCGCAACCGTGCGCCCAGCTCCGCGAACTGCTCCTCGGTGAGCCGCAGATGCGTCATCCGTACGTGCCTCTCACCGTCAGCGGGCGCTGCCTCCAGGTCCGCCACCGCGTGCCGCATCAGCACATCGGGCCCTCCCTCGCCCGGATCCGGCAGCACGATCGCCCCCGCGGCCATCGCGTAGTACCGCTCGGTGACCCCCCGCACCTTCCGCGTCCGGACCACCTTCACCAGGCCGGCCCGCTCCAGCAGCCGTACGTGATAGCTGGAGCTCCCCTTCGCAAGGCCAACGCGCTCGGCGATCTGCGTGATCGTCGCCGGCTCGAAGCGGAGCACGGCCATGATCCGGTGGCGCGTGAGATTGGAGACGGCGCGCAGCTGTTCGTCCGTGGTGACGTGAAACGTCTCGGGAAGATCGTCGGTAGGCATGCGAGCAATGGTCAACGATTCTTGACCATTATCCAAGGGGATTTCGCGCGGACGTCCGGAAGCTGCTGGAAGCTGCTGTCCGGCGCGCGAGACTCTCCGTCCGAGGCTCCGACGCGCGGCTGATCCGGGGAGTTGCCAAAGACCGTTTTTTGACACCGGTCCCGTGCGATGACTCCGAGGTAAGGGCCGTGTCAGTGGTGCGGGCTAAGGTGCGCTGTCGTGGACGCTGCTGATCTTGACCACCGGACCCGAACGTTGCCGGGCTGCATTCCTCCGCTGCTGGTGTCGCGGCTCCTCCAACTCGGTCATGAGCGGGAAGTGGAGTTCCAGGCCGGCCGCGGCGAGTGGTTCTGCGCACTGGAGTGGGCACGGCTGCTCGGGCAACGGGACCAACGTGAGCAGGCGTTGGAGGTGCTCGCTCCGTACATCGCCACGAACTGGTGGCCGGCGGCCCGAGCCCGGGCGGAGCTGCTGGAGGGCTGGGGTCGGGTGGATGAGGCGATCGAGCTGTCCCGCTCGTGCGCGGATGCCGGTGACCGGCTGGCGCTGGTCTTCTTCGCGCGCCTGCTGGCCCGCCACGGCCGCAGCGGCGAGGCGTTCCTGCTGCTGCGCGCCGGGATCCAGGACTGGCTCCTCGCCGAGTGCCTGGTCGATGTCGCCGAAGCGGCGGGCCTGGACGAGGAAGCGGCGGCCCTGTTGGAGGCCCGGGTGGAAGCGGCGGTCCCCGCTTGCGGCGACCCCGGCTGCGACAACCTCCGGATGGAACCGTTCAACGCGGTCGGTCTGCTCTCCACGATCAGGGAACGCCAGGGGCGGCACGAGAAGGCGATCGCCCTGCTGCACACCCGCGAGGTCACCTCCGTCAACGGCCGTGACCAACTGGCCGACCTGCTGGCCAGGCACGATCGGATCACGGAACTACGTGCGTACGCGGCGTCCGAGCAACACGGACACGCCGTGCAGCGCCTTGCCGAAGTGCTGGAGGAACGCGGCGACCTGGAAGGCGCGATCGCCGCCTACCGCGCGTTCGGTGCTGCGCCGGACGGTATGTGGCATGTCGCCGTACCGCTGTCCGAGCTCCTGGTCCGGCACGGACGGGGCGACGAGGCTATCGAGGTGACGCGCGCGCTCGCCGAACGGCCCGGCGGCGCGGAGGACTGGATCGTCCACACTCTTTGCACCCTGTACGCCGACCAGGGCCGGCCCCGGGACGGCCTGGCCTACCTCGATGCCCTCAAGGCGCGAGGCGGCGGCGAGGAGGAATGGGAGTTCTTCCGGATGCGGCTTCCGCTCATGGCCGACTGCGGACTGCTCGACGAGGCGATCGAGCAGGCGCGGGCGCACCCCGAGGGCGGCACCTGGTACGCGGCCTGGGCCCTGTCCGACGTGCTTGCCGAAGCCGGCCGCGCCGAGGAAGCCGCCGCCGTGCTCGAACAGCACCCGACGTCCAACGGCTCTCTTCGTGCCGAGCGCCTCATCGACCTCGGCCGCATCGAAGACGCTGTACGAATCCTCCAGCAGCCGAGGATCACACCGACCACACCCGCCTGGGACGGCGCCCACTCCGCCGATCCACCGTTCTGACGGCGCAGGCCCTGGCCGGGGCCGCCGGCCTTGACGTTGAAGTAGCGGGTATCGGTGTCGGCAGTCCAGTACGAAGGTGCCGCCCGCGGTCGTCGCCAGGTCGGCTCTCTTCATGCCAGGGACGACGCCGCGTGCCCGGCCAAGGAGGGCGGTGGGGATGGCGGAGGGCGGCGAGAAACGTCGAACCGCTACCGGGAGTGTGCGGGCCGCCCCTCGCACAGCCCCGCCTGGACGGCGGCTTTTATGTCGTCGTCCTGAGCGTCCGTTCCGCCCGGGTCGACGTTCGTCATGACCGTGGCCTGCCTGCCGTCGGCCGTGGCGCCGCCCGCGGTCTGGTAGCCGAAGACGTCGCCGCCGTGGCCCCAGTAGAGACCTCCGCAGGGCAGCGGTCGGCTCTCGAGGCCCAGGCCGTACTCCCGGCCGTCGTCACTGCCGGTCGACCGTGTCTTCATCATCGCCTTGAGCTGTGCCGGGCGCAGCAGCTTGCCGCGAACGAGGGCGTCCAGGAAGCGGTTGAGGTCGGTGCCGCTGGAGATCATCTCGCCGGACGCGCCCGCGATGGAGGGGTTGAACGCGGTGATGTCCATCAGCGGCGCGTCCTTGTCCGGGCGTACGTATCCGCGCGGGTGCGGTCCGGGGATCGACGTGGCATCGCCCGGCACGGACGTATCGTGCAGGCCGAGCGGCTCGATGACGCGCCGGCCGATCTCCTCGCCGTACGAGTGTCCGGTCACCTTCTCGATGAGCATGCCCGCCAGCAGGTAGTCGGTGTTGGAGTAGTGCCATTCGGAGCCGGGCTTCGCACCGGGCTTCTCAAAGGTCGGCGGGTGGGCGAGCGCAAGGTTCACCAGGTCGCGGGTGTCGTGGTGGGCCGTCGGATCCTTGAGTATGTCCTGCGGGTTGAGGTAGTCCAGGTAGTCGGGCAGGCCGCTGGTGTGCTGGAGGAGCATACGGACCGTGATCACCCGGCCGTCGTTCCCGTGGCCTCGGACGACGCCGGGCAGGTAGCGCTCCACCGGGGCGTCGAGATCGACGCGGTGCTCTCCCACCAGTTGGAGCACGACCGTGGCCACGAAGGGCTTGGTCATGCTGCCGATCCGGAACCTGCTGTCGCCGCGCACCGGAGCCTGGCTGTCCACGTCCGCGACGCCGCTGGTCAGCACCGCGCTGCCGCGTCTGCCCCGCGTCGCGACGAGTGCTCCGGGCGCACCGTCTGTGGTGGTCAACCGGTGCATGAGCGCGCGCAGCTGAGCGTCGTCGGCAGTGTGGGGGGACTGCGCGGCGGTGCTTTTCGCCATGGTCGCCGCGATGGCGGCGTTACCCGGCAGGCTGCCTCCCATCACACCGACTGCCACGGCCAGCGTGAGTGCCCCGCCCAGTGCACGCTTGTGCTTGATCACGTGTCCATCCTCCGTCTTCGTAGCAAGGCCACTGCTGCGGAGGGCTCTTCACACCCCGCCCTCTCCTCGCCAGTTCACGATGCCCGAGCGGTGCCAGCCGTTGCGATGGGGCGATCATCCGGAACGGCAGTGGGGATAACCCCCCGTAAGGAACGGTGAATTGCTTACCGGGAACTCAGTGCCCCTGGCGCGCGCTGCGTTGACGCGCGCGGAGTAGCTCAGGTTGCCGTACGTCACGCCGGGCCCGCGGCTGGCTGAAAGGTGCTGAGTGCGTACTCCCCGAGCCGAGGTCATCCGGGATGATGAAGCATGACCCCGGATGGCTGGCACCTCACCCAGGACGTCGACGACTTCCTCGCCCGAGCCGGAGACTTCCTGCGCTCGCGCCCCGCCCTGCACAACACCCCGTTGACGGACATCGAGAAACTGCGGACACGCGGGGCAGCCGGTCACGACGGCGAAGCTCCCGTCTTCGGCCGGCTGGTGTCAGGAGGCGGAGTCCACGCGATCTTCTATCTCACTCCGGGCGGCCGCCTGGGCCTCACCCCACTCTCTGTCCAGCAGACCGACGCCCTCGCCGCTCACCTGGCCAGTCGCGACCACTCGCCCTCCAACGTCATCGCGGACCAGGACACCGCCAGCGCTTTCGCCGACTCATGGCAGCGGCACACGAACGCGGCACCGATACCTTTCTGGCGGACGCATCTCTACCGTCTCGGCACGCTCACCCCACCGCAGCCGTGCCCGGAGGGCCGCGGTCGCATCACTGGCAAGCAGGACCGTGAGCAAGTCGTGCGCTGGTGCCGTGAGTTCTGTGTCGATGTCGGGGAGCAGCCCTCCATCGACTTGATTGACGCCGGCTCCTGGGATGACTCGCGTTTCGGCGACAGGCACTTCACCTTCTGGGAGACGCCGGACGGAACCCCCGTCTCGATGGCGGCCGCGACCTCGATCGTCGGCGGCATGGTCCGGGTGGACCCCGTCTACACCCCGGCCCACCTGCGGGGCCGCGGCTACGCGGGCGCCGTGACGGTCGAGGCGAGCCGGGCAGCGCTGGCCGCCGGCGCGACGGACGTGGTCCTGTTCACGGACCCGGGCAACCCCACCAGCAATGCCCTCTACCAGCGCATCGGGTACGTCCGCGTCGCCGACTTCGCCGGATACAAGTTCTCCTGAGAAGCCATCTCACTTGGTTTCCGGGTCCCCCGAAACGAGCAGGGCGAGCTGGTGCAGGCGCTGGTAGTACCGGCGTCCTGAGGGGTCGCCGATCTGCGGAATCACTCGGTCCAGGTCTTCGACACAGGTCTGCAGAAGGCGTCTGCGCTCCGGATCGAGGTCGCCGCCTTTGCTGATCCATGTGTAGGCGCAACCTGCGGTATCGGCATCGAGCAGCACCAAGTCGATGTCTTCGAACTCGACGCCTCGCAGGTCGGCGGGGAACTCGGCATCCAGGTGTTCCTGCCAGAGATGGGCCGCGTTCCGTATCCGCTCAGATCTGCTCACGCGGCCATACTCCTTCAGACGGCGGCTTCGGGGTGTGTCCATGACGCCTTGGCGGGCGGGTCGCGGACATCGCGTTCACCGAGAACCGGTTCCCGTCCCGGGAGGGGCCGGTTCGCGGGTCATTCACTCGTTCAAGTGATTAGACCGAATGTATGACCGCGATGCCTTCCTTGCTGGGTAACGTGCGTGTTCGACGGGCCCGGCGGGGCCGATTCGGAGCAGGTCAGGGGGCGCGGGGATGACGGACAGTCCTTCCAACCAGGGCGGCGGGCTGTCGCGGCGCAGGCTGCTCGCGTCGTCGGCCGCCGCGGGCGGCGCGGTCTGGTTGCTGCGCGGGCTGGTCCGGCCGGGCAGCGCCTACGCGGCCTCGGCAGCGCCGCCGGGCTTCCCAGCCGGAATCGACATCTATCAGCGCGCCTACGAGAACTGGGCCGGTGAGATTCGTACCGACCAGCTCTGGACATGCGCGCCGAGCAGCCCTCAGGAGGTCCTCGACGTCGTCAACTGGGCCTACGGCGCCGGCTGGACGGTACGCGCGCAAGGGCACCGGCATGGCTGGGCCCCCCTCACGGTGGCCGACGGCACATCCGCCGCGGCCCGGGTCGTCCTGCTGGACACCACCGCACACCTCACCGCGATGTCGCTGGAGCAACAGGCCGCCGACGGGTCGGCCCACGTCCGGGTCCAGGCCGGCGCCTCGCTGGAGACGCTGCTCGCGTTCGCCGGCGCAGGCGGATACGGGGTCGCCTCCGCGCCGGCACCCGGCGATCTGTCGGTCGGCGGCGCGCTCGCCATCGGCGCACATGGCACGGCCATCCCCGCCGTGGGCGAGAGCCCGTCGTCCGGCCACGGCTACGGCTCGCTGAGCAATCTGGTCACCGAGCTGACCGTGGTCGTCTGGGACGACGCCGCCGGCCGCTACGTCCTGCGGACCGTCGGCCGAGCCGAGCCCGACTGTGACGCCCTGCTCACCCACCTCGGCCGCTCGCTCGTCACCGAGGCCGTTCTGAGGGTCGGCACCGACCACAATCTGCGCTGCCAGTCCATTCTGGACATCCCCGCCACCGAACTGTTCGCCGCCCCCGGTGCTCCGGCCGGCACGCGGACCCTGGACGGCTTCGTGGACCGCACCGGCCGGGTGGAGGCGATCTGGTTCGCCTTCACCGACTGCCCCTGGCTGAAGGTCTGGAGCGTCGCCCCGCAGCGGCCGTTCACCGCCCGCGCGGTCGACGAGCCGTACAACTACCCGTTCTCCGACTCCCTCCCGGAGCCGGTGGCCCGGTTGGCCGGGGACCTGGTCTCCGGGGCGTGGGCGAGTGCGCCGCTCTTCGGGCAGGTCCAGTACCTGCTGGCCAAGGTCGCGTTGACCGGCGACATCACCGACGTCCTGCTCTCGGGGACCCTCGTGCGGGACGTGCTGACCGGCGACGTGCTCACCCACCTGCTGGCAGGCGGCCTGCGCTCGGACCTGTGGGGCTCCTCCCGCAACCTGCTGCAGTACGTGCGGCCCACCACGCTGCGCGAGACCGCCAACGGCTACGCCGTCCTCACCCGCCGCGCCGATCTGCAGTGGGTGGTCAGCCAGTTCACCGGCTTCTACCGCACCCTGCTCACGCAGTACGCGGCGCGCGGCGAGTACCCGGTCAACGGCCAGGTGGAGATCCGGGTGACTGGTCTGGAGGACCCGCTCGTGTGCGGTGTCCCCGGCGCGCGGCCCCCGCTGCTGTCCGCCCTGCGGCCGCGTCCCGACCGGCCGGACGTCGACACGGCCGTGTGGATCGACGTGCTCTCCCTGCCGACGACACCCGCCCTGCACCGGTTCTACCGCGACATCGAGCAGTTCCTCCTGGCCCTGGACGGGGACCGGGCGACGGTTCGCGTGGAGTGGTCGAAGGGCTGGGCCTACAGCGACACCGCCGCGTGGTCCGACCCGGACGTCCTCACCCGCGCCATCCCCGCCAGCCAGCGCGCCGGAGGCGGCTCGGGCTGGGACGAAGCGGTCGCGATTCTCGACCGGCTCGACCCCCACCGCGTACTGTCCAACCCGTTCCTCGACGCGCTGCTGCGCTGAGCGGGCGGGCAGCCACGCTTCCGGCGCCACCGGCCGCCCCCTGGCGTCCGGCCCGGTGACGACCACCGGCTCCGACGCCCCTGGAAAAGCGGTCGTCCGGGTGATGACCAGGCTCTCAGGCGCCGGGCCGCATCGCGGCCGTCCATGCGGCGTATTCCTGGCGGACGTAGAGGCGGAGGCCGCCGCCCGGCGTGATGGCGTCGGGGCGGAGGGGCCCGGCCACCAGGTCGGGGTGGCGGTGGTCATACCGCAGGATTTCTTCCGCGGTGCGTGCGGCGGCGCCGGCTGGGCCGGGGCCGGGTGTCTCCAGGGCCACGCGGTCCATGAGGGCGGCCCGACGCAGCAGCCAGGCGCGCTCGGCGACCGCGGCATCGGCGGGTGGTCCGGCGACGCTGCCGACCCGGCGGCCGTCGCGCTCGGCCCCGAGGGCGATCACCTGGTGCATCTCACGGCGCTGGTCGGGAGCGTTCGCGTACGCCTCCTGCGGGGACGGGACGCCGATGCCGTCCCCGACGTCCGAAGGGACGTCCTCGGCAGGGCATGGCTTGTGGGACGCGCACGTCCGCTCGATGAGGCCGTCGGGTGATCCCGTGCCGCAGCCGTCCGTGCCGACCGGTGACCGCCGCCCTGCCGTGGTGTCCCGCCTGCCGAGGGAGCGCGGCTCACCCTGAGCGCCGGGGCCGGTCATGCCGAGCACCTCAGGCAGGCACGGACTTCGCGGCCGCGGCGACTTTGGTGTACCTCGGTCGAGTGCGCGAGGTGCTGGACGATACCGGTGCCGCGGCCGTGCTCGTCCGCGGCGATGTCGGAGCGCGGGTGCTCCACGGCCGTTCCGGAGTCCCTGACCACGATGTGCAACATGCCGTGGTCGAGGACGAGCACCAGGGTCATGCGCTCCCGGCCGTACTGGGCGGCGTTGGCGGCGAGTTCGTCGACGATGAGAACGGCGGAGTCCCGCGCGCTCTCGGGAACGCTCCAGGTCTCCAGCAGATCGGCCACGAAGTGACGGGCGGCGGAGACGTGCGCCTCCTGTGCGGGCAGAGTGAGCAGCGCCTGGTGGCGGCAGGACTCATGAGGCAGTGTGTTCGTGCGGGGCGAATCGGCTACAAACATGGTCTTCTGGCTCTTCTGTGGGTGTGTGGAGACCGAAAGCGGAAGGCCCGCCGATGACTTGGAGGGTCGGCCGGTACGCCGGACCCTGCAAGGGCGGTCAATCAGTTCCACGGACGGCGCACACCGAACGGTTCGAGACGTTGGCGCCTTTTGCGCATTTTGTTGCGACTCGGGTCATACCGCGGGCAGGGCTGAGTTGACCGGCTTCTGCCAGATCGTGACCAGCCTCTGGCCGTTGCCCGCGACGATCTCGAAGTGCCCGATGGCCCCCGGGGACACGGGGACCGCCCCAAGGATCGTGGTCTCGGGCGGGTACTCCCCCGCCCGCCAGGTGGCGCCGTCCGTTCTGGCCCCGCCGGCCCCGACCGCCTGCAACCGGCAGGTGATCCCGGCGGGCGCCCCCTGGGCACGCACCTGTAGGACGCTGCCCCAGGCAGAGGGCGAGACCTTCACCGAGGCGGAGACGCCGGTGGCGGGATCCTTTCCGGAGAAGGTGCGCAGGGGGGCTGGCGCGGTGGGCCCCGGTTGCCTCGCCTCGCTGCCCACGGATCCGACGCCCGCCAGCCACGCGCCGCCGACGGCTCCCGCGACGAGCATCAGGGAGGCGGCGCCGCCCGCCAGTTGCAGTCGCCACGCCCTTCGGCGGCGGGCTCCGGCCTGTTGGAGCAGCCTCTCCAGCACACCCGGCTCGCCCGCCCGCGGCCCCGCGCTCACGGCGGGCCGCGCAGGCGGGGAAGCCTGCCCGACGCCGGCCGCGCGCGCCACCAGCCGATCGGCCATCTCCCCCTCGGCCGCCGGGGCCGTCCGGCCTGCGGCTTCGGCCTCGGTCACCACGGCCAGCAGCGCCGGCAGTCCCGTCAGCTGCGCGTGTTCCGCCCGGCACTCGGCGCACTCCGCGAGGTGGTCACGCACCTGTTCCGTCTCCGCCGGGGGCAGCTTGCCCAGTACGTAGGCTCCCAGCGCCAGCCGGAGGACGTCGTGCTCCGCACTCATGGTCGCCACCTCCTGCCTGCCACGCTCATGGCTCGATGCCCCGTTCCCGCAGCGCCAGCCGCAGGGCGTGCAGCGCGTAGTACGTCCGCGACTTCACGGTGCCCACCGGGATGCCCAGCACCCGTGCGGTCTCCGCCATGCTCCGGCCCCGGTAGTAGGTCTCCAGCAGGACCGCCCGGTGGTCCGGGGACAGCGTCCGGACGGCTTCGGCCACCGCCCAGCTCTGGAGCGCCTGCTCGATCTCGTCCTCGCCCGGTGTCTGCTCCGCGGCCCGCTCCAACGCCTCGCCGCCGGCCTCGGCCGGCCTGGCCCGCCGGGCCCGGTGGGCGTCGATGACCAGATGCCGGGCGACCGTACACAGCCACGCTCGGGCCGAGCCCCGCGCCGGGTCGAACGCGGCAGGGTGCTGCCACGCTCGCAGCAACGTCTCCTGCACGACATCCTCCGCCCATTGCCAGTCCCCTGACGTCAGCCGAAGCGCGTAGTGGAACAGCGGTCCCGCGTGCTCGGCGTACAGGGTGCGCAGCAGTTCCTCGTCCGTGGTCGAGAGCGTCCCTCGACCATAGACACGGCGCGCGGAGCCATCCGGATCGGTCCTTGAACCACGCTTTCGGGGATTCCAGGACATGACACGATCATTGCGTACATTCGACGCTTTGTCTCGCTACCCCTAGTGCGCTAGCGATCACGGTGCGCAAGTGCCGCGGCGGCATGCGCTCGGCGCATCCCGGAAGAAAAGGCACAAAAACTCTCTATCGGTCGAACCGTGCGCGCCCGCCGCCCGTGAATGCAGACAACAGCCGCCATACGCGGCTCCCCGCGTCCGGCGAACCGCCGTACTCCGTGCTCGATTTCGCTGCACGCAAGGGCATCTTCTCGGCGCACGCGGCCCTACCCCGGAGCGTGCGCTCAGTGGGCAGGCGCCCCGTCTCCACCTCATCCAGCAAGGAACAACACCATGTACCTGAACCCTCGTACGGCAGGCCGACGACCGCGCGCTGCGGTCGGGCTCGCCGTCGCCACCCTCGCCACCGCCGGCGCGCTGGGGCTCCTGAGCGCGTGCGGCCAGTCGTCGCATGCCTCGTCCGCCGGGGCCGGCGCCATCACGCCTGGACGAGGTCAGCACCAGCCGGCCGGGATGCCCGGCGCCTCCGGACCACCAAACGCGGCGGGCGCCACTCCCGGCATGTCGTCCATGCCCGGCATGAGCGGGCCCGCCGGCCCGCCGAGTACGAGGGCGTCGTCCGCACCGGTGACCGGGGGCGCCGTAGCGATCAAGAACTTCGCGTTCTCTCCTGCCACCCTGAAGGTCAAGGTGGGCACCACGGTGACCTGGACCAATCAGGACACCGACGCTCACACCGTGACCAGCGCCAAAGCGGACGGACCCCTGCGTTCGGCCGCCCTGGCCACCCACGCCACCTACAGCCACACCTTCACCAAGCCCGGCACCTACGCCTACCTCTGCACCATCCATCCGTTCATGACCGCCACCGTGGAGGTGACCTCATGACCGAGCACCGCGATCCTCACGACGGAGCACCCGTCGACGACGACTGGAAGCCTGCCGGCAGGTTCGACATGACCCGGCGTCAACTCATGCGGCACGCGGGGTGGTTCGGCGGGGCCGTGGTGCTGACCGTGGCCAGTGGAGAGGTGATCAGCCACATCGCCGACTCCCGGGACCCGCACGCCGGCGCTGCCGCCGAGTCCGCCGCCCTGCCCGCCTCGACGGCTACCGGCGCGCTGCGCTTCGTCCAGGTCTCCGACAGTCACATCGGCTTCCAGGGACCGGCGAACACGGACGTCGCCGGCTCCTTCACCGAAGCGATCAACCAGGTCAACTCCCTGGGATTCAGGCCCGACTTCGTCATGCACAGCGGCGACCTCACGCACCTGTCCACGGCCGGCCAGTTCGACCAGGTCAGGCAGATGATGACCGGCATGCGGACGGATCGCGTCTTCACCGTGCCGGGCGAGCACGACTCCATCGGCGACGCGGGCCGCGCCTACCGGCGAACCTTCGGCGAGGGCACGCTCGGCGACGGCTGGTACAGCTTCGACACCCATGGCGTGCACTTCGTCGCCCTGGTCAACACGCTGAGTCTGGAGAAGCTCGGTCACCTCGGCAACGAGCAGATCGACTTCGTCCGCAAGGACCTCGCGGGCCTGCCGTCGGACACCCCTGTCGTGGTCTTCAGCCACATCCCGCTGTTCGCCATGTACCCCAAGTGGGGCTGGAGCACGGACGACGCGCTGAAGGTCATCGCGCTGCTGCGCCGCTTCTCCTCGGTCACCTGCCTCAACGGCCACGTCCACCAGCTGTTCACCAAAACAGAGGGCAACATCACTTTCCACTCCGCGACCACCACCGCCTACCCGCTGCCCAAGCCGGGCCGGGCCCCCGCCCCCACGCCCCAAGTCGTCCCCGCCCGACGGCTCAAGGACGCACTCGGTATTCGCACCGTCGGCTATCGGCAGGGCGCCCGAGAGCTGGCGGTGAAGGATGAGAGGCTGGCATGAGCACTGGAAGGTTCCTCGCCCCGGCCCTACGCTCGGCGATCGCCGCCACGCTCGCCGCGAGCGGATACATCCATGCTCAGCTCTACATCGACGAGTACCGTTTCATCCGCGTCGTCGGCCCCCTTTTCCTGCTCCAGGCGAGCGTCTCCTTCGCGGTCGCGGCCCTGCTGCTGATCGGGATGCCGCTGCTGCTCAAGGCCGCCGCGGCCGGCGTGGCGCTCGGCGCCCTCGGCGGGTTCACCGCCTCACGCACCGTCGGCGTGTTCGGTTTCACCGAAAGAGGTCTGCAGCCCGCCCCACAGGCTTTGCTCAGTCTCCTGGCCGAAGCCGGCACGCTGCTGCTCCTCGCCGTCTGGCAGACAACCGTGCCGGACGGCGCGGTGCGGTCCGGCCTTCCGTGAGGACACCTCTCCCGGGCCGGGCGCGGCGCATCCGGCAACGCCACACCCCAAGGTCTGAGGCTGATGCTGGCGACTACCCGACGCGGCGCCGCCGCGGCGGCCGCCGGCCCCGCCCCTTGGGCCGCTCCCACGCGCCTCGCGTACGGGATCTCAGGGCTGCCGGGTGTCCGCCGACCGCGGCGCGTGCCGCTGGGCCGGGGGTGCGGGCCGGTGCCCGTCCCGGTCCGGGTGCAGGCACTCGATCTGGTAGTCGCCGGTGCCGGCGTCGATCGTCACGCCGTGCGTCTCGCTGCGGAAACCGGGGAAATGGCGGTCGAAGGACTCCAGCGCGGTGAGGTAGCGCAGGAGCGGGCCGTCGGGAGCGCCGACACGCTCACCGGGCATCAGCACCGGGATGCCCGGTGGCGTGACGGTGACCATCGCGGCCGCGATCCGGCCGGCCGCCTCCGCGATGCGCACCCGCTCGGTGCCGCCCCGCACCAGCCGCTGGTAGCAGTGCTGCGGCGGGAACGCCGGCTCCGGCAACTGCTGGAACGCGGTGTCCAGCAGCTCCACGAGCTGGGCCGAGCGGAGCTGGTCGTGCATTTGTCGGCACAGCTCGCGCAGGGTCAGTCCCTCGTACCGCACCGGGTGGGCGGCGACGGTCTGCGGCAACACCCGCTCCAGTGGTGCGTCGCCGTCGTACAGGGCCTTGAAGTCCATCAGGGCGTCCAGCAGTGTCCCCCATTTGCCCTTGGTGATGCCCATGGAGAACAAGACCAGCGTGGTGTAGCTGTCGGTCTTCTCCACCACGATGTTCCGCGTCGCCAGGTACGCCGTGAGCACGCGTGCGGGGATGCCCTCCTCCCCCATCTCCCCGGTGGGGGTGATGCCGGGGCAGGTCAGGGTGACCTTCACCGGGTCCAGCATGCAGTGGCCCTCGGTCAGCCCCGGGAAGCCGTGCCAGTCGGCGCCGGGTTCGAGCGTCCAGCAGGACGGCTCCGTGCGCAACAGCTCCGGCGGGGCCTCGTCGAAGGGGAGCTCCGTGCCGGTCGCCGGGTCGGTGACCGACTCCGGCTGCCACACGCCGAAGAACCACGGTGGACGGTCCCCGGCGGCCTCGATACGGCGCCGCAGCCGGACCATCTCCTGACGGAACCGGACCGCCTCGGTCACTGCCTCGTCGACCAGCCACTCGCCCTGCGGGCCGTCCATCATCGCGGTCGCCACGTCCAGAGAGGCGATCATCGGGTACAGCGGCGAGGTGGTGCCGTGCATCATCAGCACCTCGTTGAACCGCTCGTGCTCCACCGGCGCCCGCGGCGCGGGTCGCACGTGCACCATCGCCGACTGCGACAGCGCGGCGAGCAGCTTGTGCGTCGACTGAGTCGCGAACACGGTCGGCCGGTCGGGTCCGGGGAACGACGACTCGTGCACCGCCATGCCGTAGCGGCCCGCGTACAGCGGATGGAAGCGGGCATACGCGAACCACGCCTCGTCGAAGTGCACCCGCGGGCTGCTCGCCGCGAGCGCGCGTGCCGTCGGGACCGCGTCGTAACACAGGCCGTCGTACGTCGAGTTGGTGAGCACCGCGTACTGGGGATCCGCCGAGAGCGCCCCCTGGGCCAGCGGGTGCGCGGCGATCCGGGCCGCCACGGACTCCGGTGCCAGCTCGGCCGGTGGCAGCGGCCCGGCCAGACCGTAGCCGTTGCGGGTCGGGACCAGGTAGACCGGGCGGGCCCCAGAGACCACCAGGCCCTGCAATACCGACTTGTGGCAGTTGCGGTCCACGAGGGCCAACTCGTCCCGGGTGACGCTGAAGTGGCCCACCAGACGGTTGCAGGTGGAGTCGCCGTGCAGTACGAAGTACGTCAGATCGGCACCGAAGACGCGGGCCGCGTTGCGCTCCGCCGCCCCGATCGGGCCGGTGTGCTCGAACAGCGAGCCCAACTCCTCCACCGAGATCGACAGATCGCTGCGCAGCAGCCGCTCGCCGAAATAGTCGTGGAAGGCGCGGCCCGCCGGTGACTTCAGGAACGCCACGCCGCCCGCGTGCGCCGGGGTGTGCCAGGAGTACTCATGGGCGTCGTCGAAGCGGCGCAGTGCCCGGAAGAACGGCGGCAGCACAGCCTCTCGATAGGCGCGGGCCGCCGTCGCGATCCGGCCGGCGATGAAGCCCGGGGTGTCCTCCAGCGGCCAGACGTAGCCGACGACCATCTCCGACACCCACAGCGGCAGTTCCCGCACGCCCTCGCCCGCCATCACCAGGAACACCGGAAGGTCCTGGAACCGCCGGCCGACGTGCCGCAGCACCGCCGCCGCGCCGCTCTCGTGCCCCTCCGGCGGGCCCGCGCCCGGATCGCCAGGCAGGTCCCAGGCGATCAGGGCCGCCGCCAGTCCGGCCTCCGTGTGCAGCACCGCCTGCGCGTCCGCGGTGGTCACAGCCCAGCGGACCTCGAAACCCTTCGCCTCGACCGCCGCGCGGATCGCGCGCAGCTGATCGGGCGCGGCCCCCTCCGCACGGGAGTGTTCCCGCACCGCGATCAGGATCCTGCCGTCGGCCATGCCGTCCCCCTTCCGACAGCCCGATGCCGCCCCTGTCAGTGTGCGAGGCGGCCCACGGCGGGCACCGGCACGGGGCACGGCAAACCACCAGAACGACGGAAACGTGTGGTCACCGCATTGACTGCGCCCGAGGGCCTCCACCTCTTGTCGCCGGGAGCGAGTCCAGGAGGCTCTGTGCGGTTTCCAGGTCGTCGCTGTAGGCCGCCTCGCCGAAGGCGAGTATCTGACGGAGGCAGGAGCGGGCTTCCTCGGTCTCTCCCAGTTCGATCAGGGCTTCTCCCAGATGCACCAGCAGTAGGGCCTCCCTGTGGAGGATGTCGATGCGGCTGGACCGGACCTGGGCATCGCGATAGTGGTCGGCTGCCTCCCGCCACCGCCCCAGCGCGGCGTAGTCGAGGCCGAGTCCATGGATCGTGCGGACACGGGAGAGGTCGGCGACGTGCCCGCTCACCGGACAGTCCAGCGCGTCGAGGAAGGCGATGATGCGCTTGTGCTGGGTGAGGGCTTCCTCGGCGCGGCCGAGCAGGCGCAGGGCGCCTCCGCAGAGGCGCATCGCCTGGACCAGTGCCGAGGCCTGTTGGGGACGTCCTTGGCGCGGCGGGCGTATTCGAGCGCTTCGTCGGCCCGCTCGCTGCCCTCGCGGTAGCGACGCTCGCAGGTGCTCAGTGCCCAGGCGTGGCAGTTGAGGTGGAAGGCCCGCAGGTACGGGTCGTCGAGTGCGGCGGCGGCCTGGCTGGACAGGCGGAAGACCCCTGGCCAGTGCCCCCAGAACAGAAGACCCACAGGTCGCAGAACCATTCCATGGCGTCGGCGGTCTCCACGACCTGGGTGTGCTCACCCCTGTGTGCGGCGCCGCGCAGTGCGGCGAGCCAGGCGGGGGCTTCGCTCTGGAGCCAGGTCCGGGCCTGCTCGGCGGTGTCCAGCGGGACCTGGCCCTGCCAGGAGGACGGCGGTGCGCCGTACCCGGGCTTGTACCAGCGGCCGGCGACCACGGCGGTGTCCAGCAGCCAGGTGCGCAGCCGGTCCTCGGCCGCTTCCCGCTCGTCGGGTGTCTCTTCCCTGGACAGGCGCGCGCGGGCGAACAGCCGCAGCAAGTCGTGCAGTTGGTAGCGGCCGGTGAAGGTCGCCTGGAGCGGACCGGTCTCCACCAGTTCCTCCATCACGTCCTCCGCCTCGAACAGGCCGGTCGCGCTCAGGGCCGCGCCGTAGGCGGCGGTCATGTCCGGCCCCGGGACCAGGCTGAGCAGCCGCAACAGCCGCGCGGCCGCCCGGCGCCGCATCAGGCACGCTAGCCAGCTCTGCGGGGCGGCCTCTTTCCTCGCGGCGGCCCTGCCCTGTTCCGCTACTGCACGACTGGTCCGAACTGGGGCACGCGGGCGCGAAACAGCGGTGCCGTGTCGGCGGGTGGCCCCGGCCGACACGGCACCGCTGGGTTCATCTCACCGGGTCGTGAGTGCCACGTTCACCGGCGGGATGGTGTACGGCGTGTCAGTGACGAACGCCAGCCGGGCCTGGTTCGTGCCCGGGGTGGACGTCGCGGAGGCGTCCGTGCGCACCTGGACGGTCACGGTCTTGCCGGCCGGGACGGTGATCCGGGTCCGGGACGTCGAGAGCCATCCGACGTCCGAGCCGGTGGCGCACGCGTCCTGCCCCGGCAGTGCCTCGGCGTACGGCGCCGCCATGGCGGAGGAGAGCCCGCCGCCGACGCGTGTCAGACCGCAGGCCGCGCCGCCGCGGAAGAGCGCGTACGTCGCGTTGGGCAGTGCCGACCACACACCCGTGGCGGGGTCGAACTCCTCCGCCCGGTTGGTGGCGTCGTAGGTGGCGACGCCGCCGACCATCTGCAGCTTCCCTCCGGCGCCCGCATAGCCCATCCCCCAGGTGGGGACCGGCATGTCGGTCAGGCGCTTCCAGGTGTCGGACCCGGCGGCGTACTGGTACGTCGCGCCGGTCGGGTCGTTCGTCACCGGCCCGATGCCGCCGGCGCAGACCAGACCGTCGCCCGACGCCGCGCAGCCGAGCAGCACCTCGTCCTGCGGGTAGTCGGCCAGGCGCGTCCAGGCGTCCGTGCGCGGGTCGTACCGGTAGACGGACGACCCGGTGTCGCAGACGAAGGTGGAGCAGCCCCCGACGACGTAGAGGCGGCCGCCCACGACGGCCGCGGCCGCGTCCGTCGCCGGTGCCGGCATGTCCGCCACGTGGGACCAGGAGTTCTTGGCCGGGTCGTAGACGTACGTCGTCGACGTCGGGTCGCCCTGGGCGTCCCAGCCGCCGGTGACGTACAGCTTCCCGTTGACGAACCCGCCCATGGCGTTCTCGCGTGCTTGCGGCATGGGGGCGATCGCTCGCCACTTCCCGGCGGACGGGTCGTACGCGGCTCCGTCGGCCGTGATTCCCGAGTCGGCGAAGCCGCTCACCGAGTAGACGGTCCCGTCGTGCTCCGCCACGACGTTGTCCATGATCGGCGTGGGGTAGTCCGGCAGGTCCGACCACGCCGGGTTCACCGAGGCGTCCTTCGGCGGCAGCGCTCCGGCGTCGGTCACGTGGCCGGGACCGAAGGGGCGCGAGGACGCCTTGACCTTGGTGTGCTTCAGCGGCGCTCCGGGCGATGTGTCCTGGTGTTTACCGCCCTGAGGGGTGAAGCCGCGGTCCTGCTCCACGATGTTCACCGTCGCCGGGCCGGTGCCGGTGTTGGTCAGCGTCAGGGTGTTCGTCTGCGAGGTCTTCGAGGAGCCGTTGCCGGAGCGCACCGAGATCGATGCCGGTCCGGCCGTCACCTGCCCGGCCCGCAGCGCCCAGTCCTGGTCGACGACCGCGTGGGCTCGGGGGGTGACCTTGGCCGTGGCAGTGGTGTAGTGGCGACCGGCCGCGGTCGTCGACCGGCCGTCGGTACCGGGAGCGAAGAGCCAGTAGAAGCCGTCTCCGAGCGCCGGGTCGTCCTTCGTGGTCCGGGTGACGGCGGGAGTGCCGCCCGGCATCGAGACCTCGGCGCCCGTCAGCGGACCACCGGTGTTCGCGTCCGTGACCTGGCCGGCGACGAGGCCGCCTGCCACCGGGTCGCACGAGCGCGACCCGGCGAAGACGTTGTCGATCTCCCAGTAGTTGTCGTAGTCCCCGACGAACCGGAAGCGGACCTTTACGTCCGACTTCCCGGCCGCCTGCGGGACGGGCACCGAGATCTGGCCCTGGACCGTCGTGTCCGGCGCCGTCCAGACCTTCTGCCAGGTGGCGCCGCCGTCGAGGCTGAGCTCGACGTAGCCGGCCTGGGTGCCGAAACCGGGGTTGAAGTAGTAGGTGTCGAAGCCGATCCGCGGCTGCGTCTGGTGGGTGAAGTCCAGCTTGGGGGTCACCAGGCTGGTGTCGTGGGCGGCCGGGTGGTACCAGTCGTCGACGATCGCGAACTGGCCGCTCCCTCCGGTCAGGTTGCCCTTCTGACCGGGGTCGTCGAAGACCCACGTCTTGCCGTTGCCGGCGTCGTCGGTGACCGACCAGCCGTCCCGTTCGGCCGACCAGCCCTCGAAGTCGGTGCCGGCGCCGCCGTAGGTGTAGCCGTAGCCGGCGGCGGTGCAGGTCGAGGGGTCGACGCCGAGCCCGATGTCGTGGGTGATCGTGCCGGAGCCGGAGCCGAGGTCGACCGTGGCCGTCGCGGTGTGGTAGCCGGGCATGTCGACCGGCGCCGCGCTCAGCGTGTACGACGTCCCCACCGGCAGTCGCAGGCTGTACCGCCCGGTGAAGGGGTCGGTGAAGGCGGTGCCGTTCGGGTCGCCCTTCACGGTGATCTTGGCGTAGACCGGCCAGCCCTGCCCCGAGGCGTCGTGAACGGTGCCGCTCACGGTGCGGGTCGCCAGTTTCCTGAGATCGGCGGTGCGAGTGACGCTGTCGCCCGCCTTGACGGTCACCCCGTCGAGAGTGCCGCCGTCGTACCCGAAATCGGAAACCGTCATCCGGTAGGTGCCCGCCGCGACCGCGACGTCGTAGCGGCCGTGTGAGTCGGTGACGCCGTGGAAGGCGTAGCCGTCGGGGCCCGTGAGGGTGACCGTGGCGCCGGGGAGCGCCTTGTGGTCCGCGGTGACCTTGCCCGTGACGTCGGCGGACGGGCCGAGCGTGAGCGCGGAGACGCCGTTCGGCGTTCCGACGCCGGTCGGGCCGTCCCAGCCGGGACCGGCGGTGCACGAGTTGTCGCCGCAGTTGTCGTTGGTGCCGTCGGTCACGTCGTGGAGCGAGGCCTTCTCGCGGTAGACGTAGCTCGCCGGGTAGGTGCCGGGCACCGCCGGGCCGGCGAGTGCGTACATCGCGGCGACCAGCGGCGAGGCCAGGGAGGTGCCGCCCCACTGCGCCCAGCCGTCCTGGCCGAGGGTGTTGTAGACGGCGA
The DNA here is from genome assembly GCF_040706415.1 of Streptomyces sp. NPDC048106. Classification (NCBI taxonomy): domain Bacteria; kingdom Bacillati; phylum Actinomycetota; class Actinomycetes; order Kitasatosporales; family Streptomycetaceae; genus Streptomyces; species Streptomyces sp. NPDC048106. The sequence continues at coordinate 37,038 of NZ_JBEZND010000039.1, forward strand.
GACCGCTTTCCGAGTCGGCGTCGGCGGCGACGTCGGCGGTCGCCCGGTTGCCGTGGCACCCGGTCGCGATGTCCTGCTGGAAGCCGGGCGCGGGCTCGTACAGCGAGCAGCCGCTGCCCCCGCTCGCCCAGGCGGTCTCGGTCCACCCGCGCGGCGAGGACGAATCCTTGTTCAGGGTCGTACCGCCGACGGCTATGACGTCGGGGGCGGTCGCGGGATAGCTCTGTACGTGGCCGGAGTCGCCGGTCGAGACCGTGACGGCTATGCCCGGGTGGTCGTAGTAGTGGTCGTAGTACGACTCGTACGGGAACTCACCGTCCACGCCGTACGAGTTCGAGATGGCCGCGGCGCCCAGGCGGGCCGCGGTGTCCACCCCCTGCCCCAGGTTCGGCGAACCGTTGTTGTCCGCCTGCACCAGAAGGATGTGGCAGCCGGGGCAGGCCGCGGAGACGGCGTCGAGGTCGAGCGCGGTCTCGATGGACCAGCCGGGGTCCTCGGTGGGGTAGTCCGTGCCGCCGCGCTGGTCGACCTTGGTGAAGCAGCCGTTCTCCGTCGTACAGGCGGGAAGGCCGTAGTGGGCGCGGAAGACGGCCAGGTCGGACTCCGCGCTGCCGTAGCCGAACGCGTCGACGATGGCGACGGTGCGGCCGTCGCCGCCCGACGGCAGGTCGTACGCCTGCTTGATGTCGGCGGGCCCGAGCGAGGTCGGCAGCGGCTCGTCGTCCTGCTGCACGAGCCGGCCCTTCGCGTCGGCCAGACCGTCGGCGAAGCAGCGTGCGTGCGAGGTGCCGTTGCCGTCGTCACCCTGACCGGTGTCGTGGCCGACGTTGCAGCCCGCCGGCACGGCGTACTTGCCAGGTGTGGGCCGTGCCGCCGCGTGGGCGGGCGGTGGTGGTGCGGTGGCGGCCGCAGGCACGGCCGCTTCGGCCGCGGTGCCGTCGGCCGCGTGGGCGGTGGTCGGCAGGACCACCGCGGTCGCGGCTGTGATGAGCATCACCAGAGCCGCTGTCGACGAGCGGAGCGACGGGTGTGTCGTCCTTCTGCGTCGTCGAGTCGGTGAACGCATGTGCAAGGGCTCCTATCTCGGATCCCACCATGTGTCAGTTATCTGTCACGTCACGGGGATTGGCGGGATCCTGTCAGACGGTAGACTCGGCCGACAATCTTTTCCGGGTGCGGGTTCCTGTCACCTGTCAGCTTTCTGACGTGCATTGATGATGAGGGGTCACCATGTGGGAGGCGGTGGGCATCTCCGGCGTCGACGCACTGGCGTACGAGGCCCTGGTGCGGCGAGGCAGGAGCGAGGCCGAGACCCTCGCGGCCGATATCGCGTTGTCGCGGACCCAGACGACCCGGATTCTGGGGCGGCTGGTCGAGCGCGGGCTGGCCACCAGGTTGCCCGTCAGCCCTGTCCAGTACGTCGCCGTGCCTCCGGATGTCGCGGCGAGCTCGCTCATCTCGGAACGCCAGCGGGAACTGATGCAGTTGTGGGCCCACGCGCAGCAACTCGCGACCGAGCAGGCGGCGCTCGACCGGGACGCGCCCGATCCCGCCTCGCTGATCGAGATCGTCGACGGTGCGGTCAACGTCCAGAACGCCGTCATACGGCTCCAGCGCACCGCGAAACACCAGATCCGGGCGCTCGACATGCCGCCCTATCTCGACCACCCGGTGGCCGGCAATCCCGAGCAGTTCAGCCAGGCCGAGGAGCGCTGCCTGGTGTACCGCGTCGTCTACCACCCGTCGGCCCTGGAGATTCCGGGCCGCCTCGACGACGTCTGGCGGCGCATCCAGCACGGCGAGCGCGCGCGGGTCTCCGGGCGTGTGCCGATGAAGATGGTGCTCTGCGACGACCAGCTCGCGTTGATCCCGATCTCACGGCGAGCGGTGGCCGACGCGGCCTACCTCGTGCGGCCGTCGTCCATGCTCGACGCCTTCAGCGAGCTCTTCGAGGCGATCTGGGATCGGGCGGTCTCCTTCAACCGGCTCAAGCGGGCCGACGGCGAGGCCGATCGACCCGCCGTCGCCGGTGAGCTCCTGAGCCTGCTCGCGACCGGGGCCACCGACGAGACGATCGCCCGGACGCTCGGCTGGAGTGTGCGGACGGTCCACCGCCACATCCACAAGATGATGGCGGAGACGGGGGCCGAGACCCGATTCCAGGCCGGGATGGAAGCCGTACGCCGCGGTTGGATCTGACCCCCGTCCGGTGTTCTGCGCGGTGGAGGCGGGTCAGGGGAGCAACCGGTCCAGGAAGGTGTTGTGGAACACCCGGTGCGGGTCGAGCTGGTTGAGGTCGCCGGCGGCCGTCTCCCACACCGTGTCGCCGAAGGCCGCGGGCAGTTCCGTGCCGATGACCTGATCGTCGCTCCAGGCGGCGGTGTCGGTGTACGCCCAGCCCTTGGACCACTCCACCCTGGTCAGGGCGGTGTCCCCGGCGTACCTCTGGAAGAGGAACTGTTCCAACTCCCGCAGGAACGCCTCCGCGTGCGGTGTGCCCGGCAGGGTCGTGACGTCCATCCACACGGCCGTGTCCCACTCGGGGTGATCGTCGCTGGGCCGGAGCGCGGACAGCAGCGGGGCCTGCGCGCCGGGCAGGCCGGTGTCGGCGGGACGGTCGAGGCCGGTGACGCGGACGTCGAACTGGCCGTTCACCGGGAACTGCCCGCGGGCGGCGTACGTGTTGAGCAGCTCGCTGTAGTGGCTGGTGAACTCATGTACGACCAGCTGCACTTGGGACCTGGTGGTGAGTACCGTGAAGCCGGCCGTCGTGAAGCGCAGCGTGGTCGGTCTGAGGTACAGCAGGGTGTTCTTGGACGTGCCCCAGATGTCCGCGGAGGCGGTGGCGGCGAGTCCGAGGTTCGTCGCGGTGTACTCCGCGGCGCCGAGGAGCGGTGCCAGGTACCAGGCGGCGTCGGCGATGACGCGGTCGACGAGATCCGCCACGGTCTGCGGGATGTTGTCGGAGAAGGGGTAGTTGTAGGGCTGCGTCACCTGGCGCGATCCCGGCGGTCTGGTCGGGGACAGGGTCCACGTCTTCAGCCACGGACGGTCGGTGAACGCGAACCAGACCGCCTCGGCCCGCCCGGAGGCGTCCAGGAAACTCGCGAGCGTCCGTCCTCCGCTGCCCGGCGCAGCGAACAGTTCGGAGGCCGGGATGTCGGTACGGCTGACGCAGCGCAGCCGCTGGTTGGCGCCCACCCGGAGCACGACCTCGGTGACCAGGGAGCGCCCGAGATGGGCGAGGAGCGCGGCGCACTCGGTCTCGTCGCGGTCGAACGTACGCAGGGTGTACTCGCCGCTGTTCTCGTCCCAGACCACCGCGGTCAGCGAGACGATCACGTTGGAGAGGGATCCGTAGGTGTGCCCGGGAGCCGGCTGCTCGCCGAGGGCGGGGACCGCGGTTCCGTGGGCGTCGATGGCGAGCGCGCCGCCGAGCGTGATGTCACCGGTGGCGGGTACGGCGGTGAAGCCGAGGTCTTGCTCCTCCAGTCGGGCGAGCAGCGCTTCCATGGTGATGCCGGTGCCGGCCCGCACGGTGGCGGGCTCGGTGGACGCCACGGTCACGTCGGTGAGGTGCCCGGCGGTGTCGACGAGGAGGACCGGTGCGTCCGACGGCGTGTGGTCCGTGATCGTCAGCGGTGACCAGCCGTGCGAGGATCCCCGCGCGCGGACGGTCCAGCCTTGCCGCCAGGCCCAGTTGACGACTTCGACCACCTGGTCCGGGTCGGCCGGTGCGCAGGCCCACAGGCCCTCGGCGGTGATCTCGTCGGCCCAGTTGCGGTACACCGTGCGATACAGCTCGACGTCGGGCGGGAAGTCCGGGAGTTGAGCGGCGGCCACCGCCGGGTCGGGTCTGACGATGCCGATGGTGGCGGCCAGCGCGGCGGCACCGGCCAGGAACCGTCTGCGGGAAGGGGACGCGGGGTTCGTGTCGGGCTCGGGCGAGGAGGTGCTCGTGTCCGGGGGGTATGCGTCGTCAGTCATGGAATCACCCTCAGGGCGCACTTGGCAGCGGACGTCTGGCGTGCCGATGCCAGCCTATGAGGTGATGGTCCGTCAGCGCTGCCGGACGTACCGCTTCCGCGTCCTGTCCCGCTATCTCCTCGCCGCTGACCGACGGCCTGCTGGGGGGCTCAGCCGTGTGTGCTCCTCCAGCTGGTCGATAGGGCAGGCGCCGGCCTCCGTCGAACGCGCTGGACCGTATCGTTTGCGTCCTCCTACCACGGTTGGGCCGGGGAGCCGTCAGCCTCCAGCCCGAATCGCCTCAAGTGCTCCGCGCCTTCCGCGTCTCCGGCCTGCTCACGCATCCGTGCCAGTCCCTGGAGAGCCGTGAGGTGTCCGGCATCCACGGCTCCGCGGTACAGCTGTTGTGCGCCATGGGTGTCCCCGGCCCGTTCCAGCCGCTCCGCCCGTTCCTCCAGTGCTCGGGGATTCGTCACGACGAAGGTCTCGGCAGCCGGCTCGGGCGTCCATGGCGCACGCAGGTCCCTGGCCAGTTCGTGTATCCGCGTCAGTGCCTCCATGGGCCCCGTGTATCCGGCGTCGGCGGCCTGCTGCGCGAACCGTTGTGCGCCATGGGAGTCACCAGACCGCTCGCGCCGCTCTGTCAGCTCCTGCAGAGCCCAGACACCGAGGGCCCGTCGGTAAAGCCGGCGTGCGCCGTCGGTGTCCCCTGCCCGCTCGCGCAGTTTTGCCAGCGTCCTCATCGCTTGCGTATCACCGGCGTCAGCGGCCTGCCCGTACAGACGTTCCGCACTTCGGATGTCCCCGGCCTGCTCGCGCAGTTCTGCGAGTTCCCGCAGCGCCGCGACGTCTCCGGCGTGGGCCCCCCGCTGGTACAGGTCCGCCGCGATGCGGTAACGACTTCTGTACCGGGCCGACACCGCACAGCGGCGCAGGTCTTCCACGCCGGCGGCGTGATCCCTGACGGCGGTCCAGAAGGACCCCGGCGGGAAGGCGTAATGACGAGTCTCGCGGGCGTGGTGGTCGAGATAACCGGCGAGGCGGTACACGTCCGGGAGGGCGCCCATGCCGTCCGGGTTGGCGACGGGTTCCAAGGCCGCGGCTACGCCCTTGACTTTGGTCCGCGCGTATTCGAGGGCGTCGGCGAACCAGGTGCCGGGAGCCGCAGCCCGCTGATCCGCGGTGAGGTAGCCGGGGGCGGCGGCCCGCAGAAGCGCGGACGGCAGGGGGGAAGTGTGACCGAGGCGGCGGGCGTCCATGGCCGCCGTGATGATGGCTTTGCCGTATGTGCCTTGGGGGCCGGCGGCGTGCTCGTAGTGGTCGACGAGTTGGGGGCCGACCGCGAGCGTCTGGGTGATCCTTCCGCCAGTGCTGGCGCGCGCGGCCGTGGCCAACGAGCGGTCGCGGCTCACACGAGGGTCCGTGAGGGCCTGGGCGGTGAAGAATGCCGGGACGTCTACCAGTTTCGCCTGGCCGAGCAGGGCGCGGGCGTGGCGGTGTGTGTCCCTGTCGGGCTGCGGGGTGGCGGTGGCGGTCAGGCTCCGGTGGTACTCGGGCCACAGCGTGCAGATGATCACGACCGGTCCGGGGGTTTCCACTCGGCTGTGCAGCGCGGCGGCCGCCGCCTCTCCATCGGTACCGGTGAGGTAGTTCTGGGCTTCGTTGAGCCACAGGACGGTGCGCGGGGCGAGGGCATCGGCGTCGAGCAGGGCCAGGAGCCTCTTGGCAGTCTTCGGGAAGACCAACTGCCAGTCGTCCAGGCAAGCGCGGACGGCGTCGAAAGCGGTACGGGTCTTGCCCACACAGGACTCTCCGCGCACCACCACCAGCGTCGGCTGCCCCTCGGCGGCCGCCTTGGCCAGGTGGTTGCGCAGCCGCCGGTCGTGGTCACGTTCGAGGTACTCCGGGAGCACGAACGCGCTGTCGCCGTCGTGCGGGTTGGCGCCGTGGATGGCGGGGTGCACGCCGAGTTGCTGCGCAGTCCACGAACCGACAGGCCGGGGGGTGTCCAGTGCACTTTCCCGGTATCCGGGAAAGATCTGGATGAATCGCTCGATACGGCCGGCGGCGACGCCGTTGTGATCGGCGGAGACGCTGGTGCTGGTCGCGCCGACGGGCCGGGGGGTGGCTCCGGGTGCGGTCAGCCCTGGGGCGCCCCCGGCTGCGGAGGGTTTCCCAGGCTCACATCCCCCATGTTCCAGGCCGCGGCGGAGCCGTGGTCGGAGCGGATGTCCACGTTCCCGCCGACGGCCGCCCCGCCATCGCCTGCTGACAATCCGCTGGATGGGCGACTCACGCTCTGCATCCGCTCGACCGCCCGGTTCAGGGCCTCGCCGAAGCCGGGATCCTGCTCCGCGGCGTCCTCCAACGCAAGCTGCACCCGTTGCCGGGTACGGACGCTGGGACCGTCCTGTCCCGCCCGTGCCTCCTCGGCGAGTCGGTGCAGTGCGGGGTCCTCGCCGAGCTTGCGGCTGACCAATTCGTGGAGTTGGTCCATCGCGCCGTCGAGCGTGCGGTCGACCTCCCCATCGGCCCGCCCCGCTACCCGCTTCGCCTTGCGGACCAGCCAGGCGAACATGTACCCGACCGCGATCTCTATGCCCGTCATCCGCACCCCCGGAACCGTCACTGACGACGAATCAGACGGTACCCTGCCGGACCGGGGACGAAAGCGGGCCGGGCGCCAAAGCGTACGCAGACGGCGAAGTCCGCTTCGCCGGAGGAAATCTCAGTCGCTCGCGCCGAGAGTCTGCGCAAGTGCGTCGAGGGTCACGTCGACGACGGCGCGCAGCCGCTCCATGCTCGTTCCGGCTCTGCTCATGACGGCGAGGGACTGGTTCACGGCCGCGAGGTGGGTCGCGAAGGACTCGGCCGCCTCGTCGTGCAGTCGGCCGGCCTTCAGCGCGGCGTGCAGCCGGGTGTGCTGGAAACCGATCGCCTCCCGGGCACGCGCCGCGACGCTCGCGCTCAGCACTGGGGTCGCCATGACAGTTTGGGCCACCAGGCATCCGTCGGGCAGACCGGGGTCCGCGATGCGTTCCAGGGTGACGTCGAAGAACGCCCGCGCGGCCGCCAGGGGCCGGTCGGCGGCGCAGGACAACGCGGCGTCGTACTTGTCTCCGTAGCGCGTGGTGTAGCGCTCCAGGCAGCGCATGAAGAGCGTGTCCTTGTCGCCGAGGGAGTAGTAGATGGAGCTGCGGTTGAGCCCGGTCGCCCGGGACAGGTCGTCCACCGACGTGTCCGCGTAGCCGGCCCGCCAGAACTGGATCATCGCGGCGTCGAGCGCCGTGGCGATGTCGAACTGCTTCTTGCCTGCCATGCCGGCACCTCCCTCGTGCTCTGCCTTCTCAGGGGAGACCATCATCCCATCTTGAACTGATCAGTTCAAGATGGGTTAGGGTGAAGGCGTGCTCGTCGTGGCGTCCTCGGGCGTCGACGGGTTGTTCTCTCCGCCGGCTCCTGCGTTGCTGCGCGCCGGCACACCGGGCAGCACCTTCAGCAGACCGTCCGCACACCTCACACCAGTGGAGGAGAATCATGAACGCCCCAGCAAGCACCCCCCGCGGCTCCGGCAACCCGGTCCGCGACCTGCCGCTGCCCGACCTGGCCGGATTCACCCACCGTTGGGTCGACGCGGGCGGCATCCGGCTTCACGCGGTTGAGGGCGGCCGGCCGGACGGTCCGGCCGTCGTGCTGCTGGCCGGGTTCCCGCAGACCTGGTGGGCATGGCGCAAGGTGATGCCGAACCTGGCCGACCGATTCCACGTCATCGCGATTGACCTGCCGGGCCAGGGCCACTCCGAACGCCCGGACGTCAGCTACGACACGCACACGGTCGCCGCGCACGTCCATGCCGCGGTCGAGGCGCTCGGAGTCCCGACATACTGGCTGGTCGCCCACGACATCGGCGCGTGGGTCGCCTTCTCCCTCGCCTTGAAGTACCAGAGCCAGTTGCGTGGCCTGGCACTGCTCGACGCCGGCATCCCGGGCATCACACTCCCTGACGCCATTCCGACCGACCCCGAGCTGGCGTGGAAGACCTGGCACTTCGCCTTCCACCTCGTGCCCGACCTGCCCGAGGCACTGCTCGCCGGCCGCGAACGGGAGTACGTCGGCTGGTTCCTGAAGGTCAAGACCCTCTCCTCCGACACCTTCGACGACGCCGAAATCGAGCAATACGCCGCGTCCGTGGCCGCCGAAGGCGGCCTCCGTGCATCCCTGGCCTACTACCGGGACGCCGCCGTGTCGGCGCGGAAGAACCACGAAGCGCTGGAGCATCAGCGCCTGACGGTCCCGGTTCTCGGGATCTCCAGCAGCCACGGCTCCATCCCCGACATGGCAGCTTCCATCAGGCCGTGGGCCGACCACGTCACCGGGATCGTCGTGCCGGACGCAGGACACTTCATCCCCGACGAACAGCCCGACGCCGTCGCTGCCGCGCTGACCGGCTTCATCACCGAAGACGATTGAGACTCGGCGGAAGCAAGTGTGAGTACTTGTGGTTGGGATAGCCAGGCTGGTCGCGGGCTCGCTGGGCGGCTATGGCCGCGGCTGTGTGAACAACTCCTGTTTGCTCCGGCCGCGCAGCGTCTTGCGGGCGCACCAACCTGCGGTGCAGCATCAAGATCCCGTTCGTCTGCTCCCCCGCCCAGCTCTTGGGGCACGACCCGTCACAGACGCTCAGCCAGGCGCGCCGTACAAGGGGACGGTGGCACCGCTCACTTCTTCAGGATTCCCCTGTTGCCCAGGCCGCCGTACATGTTGACCTTGTCGCCGTAGTGGTACTCACTGTGGCTGAAGTGGACGCTCTCCACCCACGTGTGGAGTTCCTTCTCCGGGTTCTCGACGGCCTCCACGATGGCGCCGACGAGCCCCCGGAGCTTTTCCCCCGGTCCGGCAATGTCACCAGCGCGCTCGCGGCGCCGGACGTGTCGATGGCCAGCGCGTACTTGCTTGGCGAGGTCAGCACCTTCACGAACCATGCGAAGAGCGCGACCACCACGACGAGGCTGATGCCCCGCAGCTCCGGCTCCACGTTCGCGACCCACAACGCGATGGCACTCCCGAGCACGCAGTACGAGAAAGCCCTCCAGCGCTTGGGCCTGAACTCGGCGGTGTAGACCCTCACGATGTTCTGCAGTGGATACGCGGCCTCCCCCAGCCAGAGCAGCCGCTTGCTCACCCGCAGGTCGACGCTCTTCCCTTCGGGCGGCGGCGCCGACGGTATCGACGGCGGCCCCAGGTCCCCTTCGTCTCCACAAGTCCCCCGTGAAAAGGGGGAGGGAGCCGTTGCCTGCTCCGCCGAGGCCGGCTCGACGCCCCCAGACCCGGAACCGGCAGGTGACCGCCGAGCGCTCAGCCGCGGCGGGGCTGTCGTCCGATGGCTTCCGCGGCCTGCGAGGAATGCGCCTGCTGTGGGGCAGCCGCGTCCAGCAGGAGCAGGGCGTCATAGTCGGGGCTGCCGGGTTCGGCGGTGTAGACGCCGATGCGCTGACCCGGAGTGCCTTCGATATGCAGCGACTGCGAGGTGAGGGTGACCGTTCCGACGTGCGGGTGATGGAAGGTCTTGTGGGCGGGCTTGCGGCCGGTGACCTCGTAGCGTTCCCACAGGCCCGCGAAGTCCGGGCTTTTGAGGAGGAGTTCGCCGACGAGGTTGGTGAGGTCGGGAGCGTCCGGTGCGGTGCCTGCGATGGCGCGCAGGCGGGCGACGCACGCGGTGATCTGGCGGTCCCAGTCGGGGAAGAGGTCGCGGGCCGCGGGGTGGAGGAAGAGGTAGCGGGCGAGGTTGCGGTGCTTGGCCGGCCAGTCCTCCAGGCCGGCGCACAGGGCCAGGCCGCCGGGGTTCCAGGCCAGCATGTCCATGCTGCGACTGATGACGTACGCCGGGTTCGGGCGCAGTGATTCGAGCAGCAGCTTCAGGTGGGGGCGCACGGTGCGGCTGGGCGCGGGCGGGGGCTCGGCGACGTAGCGGGCCGCGCGGGCGGCGAGCTCACGCAGGTGCTGGTGTTCCTGGTCGTCCATGTGCAGGGCGCGGGCGAGCGAGTCGAGGACTGCGGGGCTGGGGCGGGTCTCCTTGCCACGCTCCAGGCGCACGTAGTAGTCGATGCTGATGCCGGCGAGCGTGGCCAGCTCCTCGCGGCGCAGGCCGGGGGTGCGGCGGATGCCGGTGCCGACGGTGAGCCCCACGTGTTCGGGGCTGGTCTGGGTACGGCGGGCGCGCAGGTACCGGCCCAGCTCGGCGCCCTCGCTGTGCGCGCTCGTCGATGCCATGGCTCCAGTCTCACCCGCCCTGCCCCTGCCACGCAGGGTCGAGGGGGGCCCTGTCATTACCCCCGAAGGGCCCGCCCTGCCACACGGGCGCGATCCGGGCGAAGGTGAACGAGGAAGACGCCGTCCCCTTGCCCCGCCCGGCTCTGACCGGCATGGCCTGCCGGGCCGGGCGAGAGCGGGGGGCGGGCAACGCCACCAACCGGAGAGGGCGAGATGCGGTACATCAAGCTGCGTGACCTGGAGGTTTCCCGGATCGGTCTGGGCGCGATGGGCATGTCCCACGGCTACACCGGCTCGGGCACCGATGACGCGGAGTCGATCCGGACCGTGCACCGGGCGCTGGAGCTGGGCGTCACGCTCATCGACACCGCGGAGATCTACGGCCCCTACACGAACGAGGAGCTGCTGGGCCGGGCGCTGAAGGGACGCCGGGACAAGGTGGTACTGGCCACCAAGTTCGGTCTGGTCTCGCACGGCGGCGACGGCTCGTGGAACCTGGACTCCAGCCCGGCCAACATCCGCACCGCGGTCGAGGGCTCCCTCAAGCGCCTCGGCACCGACCACATCGACCTGTACTACCAGCACCGGGTGGACCCGAACACTCCGATCGAGGAGACCGCCGGTGCCGTGGGCGAGCTGATCGCCGAGGGCAAGGTGCGTGCCTTCGGCCTCTCGGAGGCGGGCCCGGACACGATCCGCCGCGCCCACGCCGTCCAGCCCGTCACCGCCGTCCAGTCCGAGTACTCGCTGTTCACCCGCGGGATCGAGGAGCGCGTGCTGCCCGTCCTGCGGGAGTTGAACATCGGCCTGGTGCCGTTCTCCCCGCTGGGTCGCGGCTTTCTGACCGGCACCATCCGTTCCGCCGACCAGTTCGACAAGGACGACTTCCGGCGCGACAACCCCCGCTTCACCGGTGAGAACTTCGAGCACAACCTGGTGCTCGCCGACGAGGTCAAGGCCCTGGCCGCCGAGGTCGGCGCCACCCCGGCGCAGGTCGCGCTGGCCTGGCTGCTCGCCCAGGGCGACGACATCGCCCCGATCCCCGGCACCAAGCGCGTCAGCCGGGTCGAGGAGAACACCGCCGCCGACGCCCTCACGCTCACCCGCGAGCAGCTCCACCAGCTCGGCAACCTGCCGCCCGCCGCCGGCGACACCCACACGGAGGCCCAGGCCCGGATGCTCGAACGCTGACAGCCGTCACGACCCAGCACGACCCCCGCACGACCCCCGTTTGGAGTAGCACCCTCATGCGTGCAGCAGTGATGTACGGAGCCGGCGACGTCCGCGTCGAGGACCGGCCCGACCCGAAGATCGTCCACTCGACCGACGCCGTGGTGCGTACGCTCGCCGCCTGTCTGTGCGGCAGCGACCTGTGGCCCTACGCGTCGATGCCCGCCACCGGCGCCGGCCGCCCCATGGGGCACGAGTTCCTCGGCGTCGTCGAGGAGACCGGCGCGGACGTGACCGGTCTGAAGGTTGGTGCCCTGGTCGTCGCACCGTTCACCTACAGCGACAACACCTGCGACTACTGCGCCAGGGCCCTGCACATCTCATGCCGCAACGGCGGACGCTACGGCTTCGACGGCGTGGACGGCGGGCAGGGCGAAGCCGTCCGCGTCCCGCATGCGGACGGCACCCTGGTGAAGCTGCCGGTGGCCGCCGACTCCGCGCTCCTGCCGTCCCTGCTGGCCCTCGCGGACGTGATGACCACCGGCCATCACGGCGCCGTCACCGCAGGCGTCGGCCGCGGCGACGCGGTGCTCGTGGTCGGGGACGGCGCGGTCGGCCTGTGTGCGGTGATCGCCGCCAAACGGCTGGGAGCCGAACGGATCGTGCTCGCCGGCCGTCACGAAGCCCGCACCACGCTGGGCCGGCACTTCGGCGCCACCGACGTGGTCGCCGCGCGCGGCGAGGAGGGCATCGCCCGCATCCGCGAGCTGACAGGCGGCGTGGACAAGGTGATCGAGGCCGTCGGCACTCGCCAGGCCCTGGACACCGCGCTCGGCGCGGTCCTGGACGGCGGCACCATCAGCCGCCTCGGCGTCCCCCAGTACGAGGAAGGCCCGATCGGCCCGGCCGCCTTCATGCGCAACATCACCCTGACCGGCGGCGCCAGCCCCGCCCGCGCCTACATCGAGGAGCTGCTCCCCGACGTCCTGGACGGCACCATCGCCCCCGGCCGCGTCTTCGACCACACCTTCCCCCTCGACCGGACCCCGGACGCCTACCGGGCCATGGCCGACCGCCAGGTCCTCAAGGCCCTCATCCACCCCTGATCCCCAACTCCCCTGCCACGCAAGTAATCAGCAGGACGAGCGCCGCCACCGAGATGCGACGATCTCGGCGACCCCGCTCAGCCCGTCGTCGGCCTCCATCGCCGAGCCGCCCAGGTCGACGGTCAGGCCCGCCTCGCGCGCCTGCTCGGCGGCCTGCTCCATCGCGCTGCGGCTGGCGTCGGTGACGGCGTCGGAGGCCACCTTGTAGGTGACGCTCGCGTACGCCGTCGAACCGTCCTTGCTGACCGCCCCCGATGTGAAGGCGTCCGCCACACCGGCCACCTGCGAGCCGCCACCCAGCGCCTCCACCGTCTCCACGATGGCCTGCCGGTTGTCGCTCGCGGTCACCTTCTGCCCGTGCGGGGCCACGAAGACGACCGTGGCGCCGGCACTGTCGGCGGTGGCCCCGGGGAAACGCTCCTGCATCAGGTCGTACGGCTGCTGGGACTCGATCCCCGGCATCGAGGAGTCATCAGGGGTCTTCGTATCCGTCTCCCGACAGCCGTTCCAGGCTCACTCGGGAGACCCGCCCCGTCGTCATGCGGCTACGGACACCGCCATGTACTGCAACCGCAGCAGTGACTACTGAGATCGCAGTACGGGTCCGGGAGGGGAGGGTGCGCCCGCGAAGTCGTCCACGTGCTCACGGTGATCGGGCCCATCAGGAGGACTCCCAGTTCTCTGTGTCCCAGTAGCCGTCGTGGCGCACGCAGCCTCCGTCGGCGACGATCAGTCCCTCGCCGGCACGTCGGCCGGGGCTCAGCGACAGCGCGACGCCGTGGTCGTCGGTGGTGCGGATCGCTTGCAGGCCGGTCGCTTCACCGGTGACCGGGTCCGTCCCCGGCCCCGTCGTCACCTTCCACCCCCGCTCGGACCACCGCCTGCGAAGGCCGGCGACCGCCACCCGGTACCCGGCGTCGCCGTCCTTGAAATCCGGGGCCCAGGAGACGGACGGCTGGTCCCGGCTGATGTCGTCCCCGTCGACACCGAGGTCGTCCACGCAGGACGTGCCGGCGCTGGACTTTTCAAGGATCACCGAGTCCGGATCCGAGCCCAGGAAGCGAACCGCGTCCTCGCCGGCGGCCTCCGTGTCGCGTACGTGTTCCAGGAACTGCGCCTCGGAACGGACTGGGCCGCCTCGCACGGCGACGCAGACCACGACGAACCTTGTGAGGAGGAGCACGACAACGGCCCCGGCAACGGACAGCCCCAGGACCCTGAGTCGACGGCGGAAACCGGGAACGGCGGAAGGAGTCGGCGTCATGCAGCCATCCAAACGCCGCCACCCGGGCCGACGGCACCGTCGTCCTACTCAGTCTCGTACTCAGATGGGCCGGAGTGCCCGGAGAGTCCCCGTCTTTCACGGATCTCCCAGCGGATCCGTAGCCGTCGGGAGCCGTGGATCCCGGTGTGCGTGCTCCAACTCCCGTAGCTGACGGCCTGGAAAACAGGGTGCGGTCGGCTGAGCTGGGGTGATAGGTAGGCGATGTGACAGAGAGTCTTGAGTATTCCGCCCTGCTGCAACTGATCGACGAGCGGTCGGCCGCGTTCCGGAGTGCGGTTGCCGCCGCGCCCAGCCTTGACGCGCCGGTGCCGTCCTGCCCCGAGTGGACGTTGTTCGATCTGGTGCGGCACCTGGGTACGGGCCAGCGCTGGTGGGCCGCAATCGTCGCCGCGGGCCCGGCCGAGGCTCCGCCGGCCAAGGATGCCGCAGAAGTGCCGCGCGACCTTGATGCACTGCTGGCCTGGTACACGGAGTCGAACGAGCTGCTGCTGAGTACGCTGCGCGAGGCCGGCCCGGAGCGCGAGTGCTGGGCGTGGTGGCGCGCCGGCGTGTCGCCGGCGAATGCCCGGGGCGTTGCCCGGCGCCGGGTGCACGAGGTTCTGGTGCACACCTACGACGCCCAGCTCGCCGCAGGCGCCGTGCAGCCGATGCCGGCGGACGTCGCGATCGACGGCGTGGCCGAGTTTCTCGACACCTGCAACTCCACCCCGGCGGCCTGGCCGCACGAGCCCGCCACCATCCACTACCACGCCACCGAGGGCCGCTCCTGGCTCCTCACGCTGGACGGCACCGGCGCCTGGCCCGCACCCCTCACGGACGACGCCGCGCCCGCCTCCGCATCGGCCACGGGCACGGCCGAGCAACTGCTCCTCTTGGTCTGGGGCCGCCTCACGCTGAGCGACCTGAAGATCGAGGGCGACCAGCAGGTGTTCGAGCAGCTGATCGCCTGGGAGCCCGAGGAATAGCCAGTCAATACCGCCAGCGGACAGCCTCGATGATCAACGACGTCGCTGAGTACGCCATCACGGCCATGGCCCCTGGGCGAGTGCACCCCGACTGAGTCCCATCCTGAGAACGGATCGTTGGGATGCCCCAGCCGGGAGGAAGCTGGACGCTGCGCTCAGCGTCCGGGGCGGCTGAGTGAAGACAGGCCCCACAGTTCGGCGATGCGCCCGTTCCGCACCCGGAAGATCTCCATCATCGAGGGGAGGGGCAAAGCCTGCCCCTCGGCTTCCGCCGGGATGCCGTGCAGGCTCGTACGGACTGCGGCTCTGTCTGCGTCCACGAGCATGTCCTCGACGACGACCTGAATGTCCGGGAACAAGGCGTGGAGCCCGCTCCACGCCTTCACAACGCTGTCGACGCCAACGGTCCCCAGGGGGTGGCTCACGAAGTCGGCGGAGAAGATCGTCGTTGCCGCGGTGAGGTCACGAGCGTTGAACGCCTCATACATGCGCTGCGCCAGAACTCGTACGTCGTCTGTCATCTCACGCTTCCTGTCCAGGACTTGGAGTGGATCAGCTTATGGGACGGGCAGCAGCGAACCTCGGCGAGATACCGACCCAGGCGAAGACAGCGCAGGGCTTCGGCCCGACCAACTCGGTAGGCGGCGACACGGCAGGAGGCCGTGAGGATCGCGTCGTCGACGACGAGGCTGAGGCGCCGAGCAGTGGTTCTGCATGTGATCCCCGGTCGTACTGTTCAGCCTTCTGAGCCGGCACTTCTTCCCTCGCAAGTCCTGCCGCTGCCAACTGCCAACTGCCAGCTGTCCGTATCTCCGGGGGATCGCCTAACCTGCCGCATGAACGGCACCAGGAATGCCGGGCATCAGGATCGGAGTGGGTGACGATGAGCGTGGACTTCTTCTGGCGGCGTGTGCCCGGCAAGTCGTTGGACGAGCTCTCGCCGAAGGAACTGGGCGCGCTCGTGCCGCACTGGTTCGATCCGGAGTTCAAGCCACTCTGCAAGGCGGGCACGGTGATGGCCGTGGAGCGCAACGGCTGCTTGATGCACTTCGCGTTGACGGCTGCTCGATGGTCGGCGGATCAGCCGCACCTACGCGAAGCTCATCACGGCCGCTACCGCCGCCGGCGGCGCCGGGTGGTTCATCGCTCGCTCCTGCGGCCAGGGCCTGGCAACGGCCTCCTGGACGCCGGCGCTTTCGCTGGCCGCCGGTGGTATCGCCATGGGCCTTCTGTTTCTGCTCTTTGCGCGGATCTTGCGGATCGGGGAGCTGCGCAGCTTGCCGGGGCTGGGCTGAATTCGGCGTCAGCGGGCGCGTTCGGTCGCCTGGCCAACCAGGGGGCCCGGTCACCAGGGTCTCGTCGCCACCTCATGACCGGTCATCGGTCGACGCAGGCCGGCGCGGCTCGTAGCCTCTCGCTGTGCCCGCATCCCTAAACCTCCAGTCCTGGCAGCAAGTGAATTCCCGCCAGGACTTCGCCGCCTACCTGCGCTTCCTGGCCTTCGACTGCGGGATGCCCCGCCACGGTATTGGGTCCGAGACATCCGCAGCCGAGCACTGCGCCCACGCAAGCATCAACCGGCTTCCTCTGGGGCTGGGTCCGGCTGCTCGGCCGCCGTCTCGACGGCAGCGACCTGCTGCACGAAGAAGCCCCGGGGCAACCCGGCTGGCGCGGACTGGCCTACCAACTCGGCACCATCCGCACGACGCCACCCGGGTTCAACTGCGTACTCGCCGACTCCGATACCAAGCGGGAGGAGGTCGACACCGCCCGTGACCTGCGCATGTACGCAGCGACGCTCGCCACCGACTTCGCCCGAGACCAACGCGAACGCCAGGCGAAGAACGAACGCGGCGAACGGGCCGGCGACGGAGGTGCCTGGGCGCACAGCACCCTGCACGACTGGCTCGCTTCCTGGGCCGCATGGGTAGGGGCCAACTCACCATTCCACGCGCGACTTGACCCGGTCACGTGGAGATCCATCGCCGTGCAACTCTCGGTCGCGCGGTCCGTCCCATTGGGCTTGTCACCATTCGGCTCGACGTAGAAACAGACGGCTTCCTCGTCCCGAAACAGCGAGCCCAGCGTGTCACTGGTTCACCGTGTCGAAGGGCTCGTCGTGCCAGCGCCAGCCGGCGGTGCCGTCATCGTGGATATGCAGCATGAACTCAGCAACCGGGCTGCCGTCGGGAAACGTCATGGTGAGCGCGCTGCGGATCTGGGCGTGACAGGCGTCTGCCTGCTCCCACTCCTCCTCGTCGACGGCCCGCTCTTGCTCGGCAAAGAGGGGACGGAACTCTTCAAAGCCAGGAAGTGTCTCGACTTCGGCGAAAGTCCAGGGCATGTCGGCACCGGTCACGGTCAGCCGGGCGATCTCCTGATCGCCTCGGTGGAGTCGCCAGATACTGCCGGTGGTCAGGTTCGGGTTGGTCATCTCCCCATGATGGCGATCACCTGCCAGGGCTCTCCAGCCAATCGGTGTACCACGTGCGGAAGTCAGGGCTCGTCGGTGTGAAGCCGCCCCAGTCCGGGTCGAATTGCCAGAGTTGGCCGGTTCGTGGGCCGTTCAGGATCAGTCGGGTGAAGATGCCGCAGCCCTGTTCGGCCAGCATGAGCGTGCCCCGGGTCAGTGCGGCGGCCGATGGGCCCGCGCCGAGCCGGCCGGGCAGGGGTTCGGTGAGGGGGAACGGCTCGGCGAGTCGGCCCGGGAGCCGGTCTTCCCGCCACTCGCCGTCCGCGGCCCACTCCTCGTCGGCCTCCGGGCGGGCGACGGTCAACGGCATCAGTCCGTGGGAGGGCCCGGCGGGGCCGTTGCCCACTTCCGCGACGAAAGACCGGTACGCCGACGGCAGTTCGATGCCATGGGCTTCCTCGAACGCTCGGATCTCCGCTTCCGGCAGCCGAGGCGCCAGCTCGTACCCGTGCGTGTCCGCCCCGAAGCGCTTCCGCTCCGGGTCCCGTGCTGCCATCTCCCGTAGCCGTGCGCGTACGCCGCCCCCGTCCCAGCTCTCCATCCGGCGACCGTAACAGGGACGTCCGCGAGCCCGGTCTGCCGCGCACTCAAGCCAGGAGGCCGCTCGGCGCCATGCCCCCGCGGTCCGGGCCCCGTTCGTTCTCAGGGCCGGTGGCCGGGGCCGGGGTCCTTGAAGGTGTGCTGGACGACGGTCCGGCCGTCGCCGATCACCCAGGGCGGCAACGCGGCCAGGACCTTCTTCATCTCGCTTCCCGTGGTGAGGAAGACCTGGTCGACCTGGACCTTGACGGGGCCGGTGCGGGCGATGTCCGCCGTGAAGCCCCCGGTGCGGTTGAGTACGTCGACGGTCGCTTCTCCCCCGTGGAAGGAGCGGCCGTTCACGCTGGTCACCGGGCCGGTAACGGTGATGCGGACGAGGTTGGCCCGGTTCGGGCCTATCTTGACCGTGAGCGGCCCTGCCAAAGAGTCCTTGGCGCTGAAGTCGACCGGGCCGGAGGGCACCGTCACGTGGTCGGACGTCACGAGGGCGCCGTCGTCGACCGGCAGTCCGGTACGTTTCGCGACCCGGTCGACCATGCCCAGCGCCTGGGGAGTGAGGAAGTCCCGGCCTTCCAGGGTGATCCGGGGCGTCTTGCCGTCCGTCTGTTCCTGGAAGGCGTTGACGAGTTTCGGGCGTTCGGTGTCGTAGGGCGAGACCAGGGCCGAGACGACCAGCCCGCAGACGGTGGCCGCGCAGGTCGCCCACACGAACCAGCGCGCTCGGCCGGCCCCCATCATGAGGGGCACGAGCAGGACCGCGAGCAGTACGGCGACGACGGCGGTGACGGCGCCGATCACGGGGTCCATGGGGACCGCGGTCGGCAGGCGTCCCATCATCGGTATCGCCAGGGACATCAGGTCCCGCGAGAACTCCGCGACCAGCACGCACTGGACGAGCGCGGCAACCGCCAGCGGAACCATCCACCAGCCGCGGCGCAGCAGCAGAGCGCAGCCCACGGCGACGGTCAGCAAGGTGCCGGCGGTCCACACCAGATAAGCGGGGCCGAACTCCAGCCAGGCGGTGACGACCGCGAGCACCGCCGCCGTGCACGCGTGGGCGAGCAGGGCGGTGCGGGCGCCGTCACGGCGGGCGGGATCGCGGCGCATCCGGCGGCGCCGGATCACGAGGTGCGGCGCCAGCGCGCCCAGGACCGCGAGAGGCAAGGGGAGCAGGTAGACCAGCCATGGGTGGGCGTACCAGGCGGCGGAGCCGCCCACCGCCCAGGCGACCACTCCCCCGAGCACGCCGGCCAGCAGGGCCAGGACGATGCCGAGCAGGGTCGCCGCCGCGGATGCCGCCACCTGCCCCGGTCTGATCCTCCAGCGGCGGCAGGCCAGCGCCACCAGCGGTGCCAGGGCGAGCGCCACGCACAGGGTCCATATCTTCATGGTCGTGGTCCCGATGGTCACCCACCATCGGGACGCCAGGTTGAAGTAGTACGGGGTGCGCTCTTGCGCCTTCAGGTCCGGCGTGTCCGCGATGTGGGTGGCGAGCCGGGTGGTCAGGTCGGTGATCGCCTGCGCCGAGCCGGGCTCGATGCGGGCGGTCCGGTCGAGCGGCGTGTGATAGGTGTAGCCGTCCCCGAAGAGCGCGTAGTCGAGTCCTGACCAGCCCTGCGCTCGCCATACCCGGCTGTCGGTGTCCGAGTTGATCAGCCCGGCCTGGAAGAGCCACTGGCCGAGGATGCTTCCGTAGGGCCGCGGTACGTCCCCGGCGAGGTCGACGAGTTCCCCGCCGTTGTCTCCCGCCTGGAAGAGGATGGGCAGTCCGCCGGAGCCCACCGCCTCCAGGTTGAGGAACCAGCGGACGTTCTTGGCCCAGGGGTGGTGGATGAAGCCGGCCGAGCCGGTGGCGCCGGCTTCCTCGCCGCCGTTGAACAGGTAGATGACCGTGTAGTGGTGGTGCGTGCGGGCGAGCTTCCGCGCGGCTTCCACCACGGCTCCCGCGTTGACCGCGTCGTCGGCCGCGCCGGTCCCTTCGAGGGCCGAGTCCACGTGGGCGTTCACCAGTAGGGCGTCGTCGCTGTCGCCGGGCTGGCGGGCTATCACGTTCCGCACGTCGTAGGCGATGTCGCGGTCGTGGAAGCGGTACGTTCCCGACGTCCGCTGTCTTTCGACCTCGACGCCGGGTATGGCGGTGAGGTCCTTGGCTATCAGGTCCAGTCCCTGGGAGACCTGCTGGTTGCCGAAGCGTACGCCGAGGTTCTCCAGCGCACCGGCGGTGGCGCGGGCCCCGCGTCCTTCCGCGTGGTCGGGGCCGGGCCGCACCGCCCAGTGGGCCAGCGCGAACGGCACGGCCACCAGCAGAACCACCAGGGTCCAGTGCGCGATCGACCGGCGCAGTCCCCGGCCGTCCGCCGGCCCGGGCCGTTCCGGGGTTTCGGGGGCGGTGTCCCGCGCGGTCAGATCGTCCGCAGCCATGTCCGCAATTCCCTCTCCACGGTTTCGGGGCGCTCCAGCGCGAGCGCGTGAGCGGCGTCCGGCACCCGCACCAGAGTGCTCTTGGGGCACTCTTCTTCCAGGGCGGCGGCCATGGCCTGGGTCCCGGTGGTGTCCGCTTCTCCCACGAGGACATGGACGGGACAGGCGAGTTCGGCCAGCCGCGTGGCGGCCGGCGCGTCGACGGCGGTGTGGTCGGGTACGTCGTCCTGCTGCTGGGCGTAGTTGGCCCGGGACATCTCGGCGATGCCGCGGCGCAGGGCCGCGCGCTCCGGGTCGGGGCCGCGGGTCGGGCCGTCGACGAGCAGCCGTGCCTCATGCGCGATGATGCCGTCGATCTCGCCCGCGCGGTCGGCCGCCTCGATGGCGTCCCGCAGCTTCTGCTCGGCGGCGGAGACCGGGGCGTCGAAGCCGGAGATGTCGGGCGCGGTCAGGAAGAGTCCGCGCACCCGGTCGGGATGCGCGAGGGCGAAGTCGAGGGCGATGCGTGCCCCTCGTGATTCGCCGATCAGCACCACGGGCCCCACGGCGTAGGCGTCCAGGACGCTGCCCAGGTCCTCCGTGTCGGAGTACGTGACGTCGGTCCGGGTCGTGGAGCGGCCGAAGCAGCGGCAGTCGTAGGCAATGCCGAACAGGTCGTCGTACGTCCCGCGCAGCAGCGGAAGCCACATCCGCGCGTGCGCGATGCCGGAGTGCACCAGGACCGCCGGGGGCGCGGTGGGCGAGCCGCCGCTCAGGGTGAAGAGGGCGCCGCCCGGTACGTCCACCATCCGCGTGTCGATGATCAGTCTCCCGTCGTGTACAGGTCGCGGCCGACGGCGCGTCCGGTGCCGTCCTGTTCGTGCTCCGGCGGATGCCGGCGCCCACCCCGCCACGTCCGGGGCGGCGCGCCGGGTACCATCGAACGTCCAGGGCGTCACATGCCCGCTTCGCCGGGGGCGGATGTCAGCAGATGGGGTACATCCATCCGTCCGGGTCGGGGACCAGCCCTCGCTGGATGCCGGTCAGCTCCGCGTGCAGCCGGGTGGTCACCGGTCCCGGGGAGCCGTCTCCGATGGTCCAGTCGCCCTCGCTGTCGCGCACCGCGCCCACCGGGGTCACCACCGCGGCGGTGCCGCAGGCGAAGGTCTCGGTGATGGTCCCGTCCTGGCTCTCGGTCCGCCACTGCTCCACCGACACCCGGTCCTCGACGGCGTGGAAGCCGCAGCCGGCGGCCAGCTTCAGCAGCGAGTCCCGGGTGATTCCCGGCAGTACGGTGCCCGAGAGGGTGGGTGTGACCACCTGGGTGCCGGGGCCGGCGCCCCTCACGAAGAACAGGTTCATGGCCCCCATCTCCTCGATCCACCGGCGCTCCGCGGAGTCCAGCCAGACGACCTGCCGGCAACCGGCCTCCGCGGCCTCGGCATCGGCCGCGTACGCCGCCGCGTAGTTCGCCCCGCATTTGATGTGCCCCGTGCCCCCGGGGGAGGCGCGGATGTGCCGCCTGTTGACGGCGACCGTGACGGGCTCCGGTGCGACGCCGAAGAAGCCCCCGGTGACGAACGCCATGAGGACGAACAGATAGGTGCGTGCCGGGCGCAGGGCCAGGCACGCTTCACTGGCGATGAGCAGCGGGCGCAGATACAGGCTCAGGCCCGGTGTGTCCGGCACCTGTGCGGCGTCCGCGCGGACCAGGTCCTCCATCGCCTGGAGGAACATGCTCTCGGGCAGTTCGGGCATCATGAGGCGCCGGGCCGAGTCCTGGAACCGCAGGGAGTGGTCGCGGGGGCGGAAGGCGGCCAGCGAGCCGTCCGCTCTCCGGTGGACCTTCAGCCCTTCGAAGACGTTCTGCCCGTAGTGCAGGCCCACCATGGCGGGATCCATGGGGATCGGTCCGTAGGGCAGCACCTCGGAGGCTCCCCAGCCGTCGTGGACGTCGTAGCGGATGACGACCATGTGATCGGTGAAGGCCTCGCCGAATCCGGGGACGGTTCCGGACGCGGTGGCGGGTCGGGTGGTCATGGTGGAGTCCTCTCGCGGAGCGCGGGCGACGGGGGGAGGAAGGGCGGGGCACCGGGCGACCAGGCCTCACAGGTGCGGCCCGGCCCGGCATGGTGCGAGGTGCGGGGTCCGGCGGTCGTGAGGGCGCGTCAGCACTGCCCGGCGGCCTTCCAGACGCGGACGGCTCGTGCCGGGCGGGACGGCGTCGCGGCGCCCGTCGTCCCGTCACCACGGCGGCGCGCTTTGTCGAAGAGCTTGCACAACACCGCGTCGAAGTACGCCGCCTGTCCCGGCCAGCCGTTGTCCGCCGCGCACTCGACGGCCGCGAGGAGGTTGGCACGCTCGGCCATCAGCCATCTGGTGCTCGCCGGCTGCTGTGCCGTCACGGGCGCGAGGGTCGGCGCGGCCGACACATCGGCCGTGAACCTCTCCGTCCACGGCGCGGGTTCGCCGACGGCCGCGGAGACCGCGCAGAGGTAGTGGTCGAGCAGCCTGGCCAGGGCGGCACGCCGCTGCGCGTCCGACTCGCCCTGCTCGGCCAGGGCGGCGGCGTAGCTGTGGAGCAGACCGTGGAAGACGTACCTGCCGGGCGCGTGCTGGAAGAGGAGATGCGCGTCCACGAGGTCTTCCAGAAGCTGGTGCGCCTCCCCCACCGTGGTGTCGGCGAGCGCCGCCGCGGCGTACGGCTCCACGTCGTGCCCGGGATGCAGGCTGAGACGGCGGAACATGTGCTGCTGCCTTGCGCCCAGTTGCCGGTACGACAGCTCGAAGGCGGCCGCGATGGTCTCGTGTCCCTCCCGCAGGCCGAACAGGCGCCATCGCTGGTCGCGCAGTCGATCCGCCAGATAGCTCATCTTCCAGCTGGGGCGTGACCTCATGCGGTTGCCGGCGATCCGCAGGGCCAGCGGAAGCCGGCCACAGTACTCGGCGATCTCCTCGGCCAGCGCGGTCTCCGCCTCGGTGAACCGCTCCGTGCCGACGATGTCGGTGAACAGCCGAACCGCGTCGGAGACCGGCAGCAGGTCGAGCCTCAGCGAGCGGGCGTTGGAGAGGCCGGAGAGGTCACTGCGGCTGGTGACGATCACGAGGCAGCCCGACGTGGCGGGTATCAGGGGCTCCACCTGCGCCACGTCAGCGGCGTTGTCCAGCAGTATGACGAACCGGCGATGGGCGAGCTGGGTGCGGAACAGCGCGGCCCGGTCGTCCACTTCGTCCGGGATGCGATGTTCCGGGACGTGGAGGGACCGCAGCAGTCGGTGCAGCGCCTGGGCCGGTTCGACCGGGCGCCTCCCCCTGCTGAACCCGTGCAGGTCGAGGAAGAGCTGGCCGTCCGGGCAGGCCCGGTGGAGCCGGTGGGCCCAGTGCACGGCGAGCGCGGTCTTGCCGACCCCGGCCATGCCGCTGATCACCGCGACCACCGTGGCGGCCGACCGCGCGCCGGGCGTGGATGGTCGCAGCAGCAGCCGCAGCCGGTCGCCCTCCGCCTCGCGGCCGACGAACGAGGCCAGGTCGGCCGGGAGTTGGGCGGGGGTGGCGGGGGCCGGCACCGGCACCGGTGGTGCGGCCGGTTCCGTGGCGGGCACCTTCACGGGGAGCGACAACGTCTCGTGCAGCCGGCGCATCTCCGCGGACGGTCCGACCCCGAGTTCGGTCCGGAGAGTGGCGCGCATGCGTTCGTAGGACCGCAGCGCGTCGGCCTGGCGGCCGGCCCGGTGTTCCGCCGTCATCAGCTGTGCCCACGTGCGTTCCCGCAGCGGATCGGCGTCGGTCAGCGCACGGAGTTCGCTGATCAGTTCCGTGTGTCTGCCACAGGCGAGATCGCAGTCGATGCGCGTTTCCAGTGCCGTCTGCCGCAACTCGGCCAGCCGCGCGACTTCGCTCTCCACGAGCGGCGGTCCCTCGATGTCGGCGAGCGCGGGTCCCCGCCAGAGGCTCAGGGCCCGCCGGAGCAGTTCGGCGGCCGGCCCGGGATTACCGCCGCGCAGTTCCCGGCGGCCCTTCTCGACCATGTCCTCGAACTGCCAGACGTCGGTGTCCTCGCAGGTCAGCGCGAGTTGGTAGCCGGGATTCCGGGTGACGACCACGTCTTTTCGATCATCATCCAGCGCGCGCCGCAGCCGGGTCACCAGCCCGTGCACTTGGTTTTTCGCTCCGCTCGGCGCGTCATCCGGCCACAGTTCGTCGATGAGCTGCCCGGTGGACACCATCTGATTCGCCCGTATGAGCAGGACGGCGAGCAGCGCTCGCACCTTGGCCGCACTCAGTCCCTGCCAGCTGGTTCCGTTCCAGAACTCCACGGTTCCCAGAATCCTGAACCGTATGCACGAGTCACCTGGCACCCCGTTGTCCCCTCCCGTCGCTGTCTGCGAGGGTAGCTGTCCGGCACAGTGGAAGAACAGTGGAAGAACAGAACTTTGTGGCAGGCTGCTGGGCGCTGACTCCGGGCCCTCGTAATTTCCCGTCTTCCCCAGATTGGATCATTCGTGTCCCACGTCGCAGGTCTGCCGACAACGCCACGATCAGCCGACGGGCTGTCCTCTTTCTACGAAGGCGCGCTCGACTCCCTCGAACTCTCCGATCCCCTGCTGTTCCAATTCCTCGGCGATGAGCTCCAGCGGCAGCGGGAAACCCTTGCCCTGGTGGCCTCGTGCAGCCCGGCCACACCGGCGGCGCTGCTGGCCGAGGGAAGCGTCTTCGCGAATGTAACCGCGGAGGGATATCCCGGACAGCGGTTTCATGCCGGCTGCGTGAACGTCGACAAAGTCGAGCAACTCGCGATCGAGCGGGCCAAGTCGGCATTCCGGGCGCAGTACGCCAATGTGCAGCCCCACTCGGCGAGCACCGCCAATCAGGTGGTGATGATGTCGCTGCTCAGCCCCGGAGATCCGCTGCTGGGGCTCGACCTCGACGCGGGGGGCCATCTCAGCCACGGCGCCGCCGTGAACGTGTCGGGGCGCACCTTCACCGCGTACGGCTACGGCCTGGGGACGGCCGGGCTGATCGACTACGACCAGGTCAGGGAGCAGGCGCTCGCGCACCGGCCGCGCCTCATCATCGCGGGCACGACGGCGTATCCGCGCACGATCGACTGGCCGGCGTTCCGCGAGATCGCCGACGAGGTCGGCGCCTATCTGCTCGCCGACATTTCCCATATCGCGGGGCTGGTCGTCGCCGGTCTGCATCCGTCACCGATCCCGCATGCCCATGTGGTCACGACCTGCACGCACAAACAGCTCTATGGTCCGCGCGGTGGCCTGATCCTGATGGGTGACTCCGCCACCATGAGACTTCCGAACGGAAAGACCCTCGAACAGACCATGCAGCGCGGTATATTCCCGCTGATGCAGGGGGCGCCCATCGTGAACAGCATCGCCGCCAAGGCGTATGCCCTGGGGGCGGCGACGACTCCGGCCTTCAGCGAGACGATGATCCGGATCCGGGAACTCGCGGCCACCCTGGCCAGGGAACTCGTCGGCCAAGGGATCCGGATCATGTCCGACGGCACCGACAACCACATCGTCGTCGCCGACGTGCTCTCCTCTCTCGGCATCACCGGTGTCGCCGCCGAAAAGGCACTCGAGGAGTGCGGGATCCTGGTCAACAAGAACCGGATAGCCGGAGACATCCACCCGCCCAGCGTGACCTCGGGCTTGCGCTTCGGCAGCAACGGCATGGCGGCGCGCCGTTTCGACACCGACGATGTCGCGGAGGTCGCCGGTCTGGTCGTCGAGTTGCTGACCGCCACGAAGAACCTGTCCGACACCGCTTACGAACTGCCGCCCGAGATACGCGCGGACGCCTGCCGACGGGTACGGAAGATATGCGACCGTCGGCCCATCGCCGGATACTGACCGAAGGGCAAGAATTCATGAACAATGTCGACCAGGTGCGACGGTATTACGCGTGCGTGGACGCCGGGAAGGTCGACGAACTCGTCGGCCTCTTCGCGCCGGACGCGGTATACGAGAGACCCGGATACCCGGAGATGAAGGGGCATTCCGCGCTCACGGAATTCTACGAAAGCCAGCGGATCATCGAATCCGGAGAACACACGCTCCAGCAGATCACGGCCGACGGAACGGACGTGGCGGTGCACGGCCGGTTCGCGGGACTGCTCAAGGACGCGCGCCGGGTGGAGCTGCGCTTCGCCGACTTCTTCACGTTCGCCGACGGACTGATCGCGCGGCGGACCACCTTTTTCTACACGCGGATGGTGTGACCGTGGCAGCCCTTCCCACCGCGGCCGAAACAAGCCCCGCACACCCCGGCGGGGCCTCGCTCCTGCACTCCGTGATCGACGGCAAGGAGGTCACCGGCGGGACGGCCTTCGCCTCGCGCAACCCGGCCCTGCTGGACGACGTGGTGGCCGACGTCCGGCTGTCGGACCCGGCGACCCTGCGGGACGCCTGCGCGGCGGCCCGCCTGGCACAGCCGGAGTGGGCCGCGGTACCGGCGCCGGCGCGCGGCCAGGTACTCGGCGCCTTCGGCCAGTTGGTGCGGGCGAACAAGACCGGTCTCGCCCGTCTGATCACCCGTGAGGTCGGCAAGCCGTACGCCGAGGCGCTCGGCGAGGTGCAGGAGGTCATCGACACCTGCGACTTCTTCCTCGGCGAGGGCAGGCGCCTGTACGGGCACACGGTGCCGTCGGAGATGCCGGACAAGCAGCTGTTCACCTACCGCGTGCCGGTCGGGGTCACGGCGGTCATCACGGCGGGGAACTTCCCGGCCGCCGTACCGTCCTGGTACCTGGTGCCGGCGCTGCTGTGCGGCAACACCGTGGTGTGGAAGCCCGCCGAGTACGCCGCGACGACGGCCCGCGCGCTCGCGGAACTCGCCTGGCACGCGGGCGTCCCGGCCGGTGCGCTCCATCTCGTGTACGCCGAGGGCGAGTCCACGTTCGAGGGGCTGGAGCGCGCGCTGGCCGAGGGGCTGGTCGACAAGGTCGGCTTCACCGGCTCCACCGCGGTCGGCAGGCGGGTGGCCGAACTGTGCGGCCGCTTCCTCCAGTCGCCCTGCCTGGAGTTGGGCGGGAAGAACCCGATGGTGGTCGCGGCGGACGCGGACCTGGACCTCGCGGTGGACGCCGCGTTGTTCTCCGGATACGGCACCGCCGGGCAGCGCTGTACCTCGCTGGGCAACGTGCTCGTCCACACCGACGTGCACAACGAGTTCGTGCGCCGGTTCGCGGACGCCGTCCGTGCCGCACCGGTCGGGGACCCCGCCGGCGAGGTCCTGTACGGCCCGATGCTGGACGAGCGGTTCGCATCGTCGTTCGAGCGCATCCTCGGCTGGATCGCCGACCACCACACGGTGCTCGGTTCGACCTCCGTCGGACGCATCACGGCCGAGGCCCCCCGCGAGGGGTTCGTCGGCGACCCGGCCAAGGGGCTCTTCTTCCACCCGGTGCTGCTGGACGGCGTCCGCGCCGACGACACCGTCTTCACGGAGGAGGCGTTCGGGCCGATCGTCGGGGTCGTCCCCTACCGGACACTCGACGAGGCGATCGCGCTCGCCAACGCGCCGGGTTACGGGCTGTCGTCCGCGGTGTTCACCCGCGACCCCCTGACGGCGTTCCGCTTCCGGCAGGGGGTCGGCGCAGGCATGGTCAGCGTGAACAACTCGACCTCGGGCGCGGAGGCGCACCTGCCGTTCGGCGGGAACGGCAAGTCCGGCAACGGGAGCCGGCAGTCCGGCGTCTGGGCGCTCGATCAGTTCACGCGCTGGCAGTCGATGAACTGGGACTTCTCCGGTGGACTCCAGAAGGCGCAGATGGACGTCGTCTCCATCGACCCCGATCCCGGATACCGGCTGCCGGCGCACTGGACGGCGCGGGAGTAGCGCGCCCGGCCCACCGGCACCGCATCCCTACGTGTCCCCGGGCGTCACGTGCCCACCGGTCGCAGGTGACAGGCCGCCACGAAGCGGGCGACCTCCTCAGCCTGTTCCCGCAGGTACATGTGACCGCCCGGCCAGACGCGTGTCTCGAACGCCCCGCGGCTCTGGGCCGCCCAGGCCGCCAGGTTCTCGTCCGTCACCTCGCCGTCGTCCGCTCCGCTCAGCGCGACGACCGGCGAGGTGAGCCCGGCCCCTTCCCGGTACCGGTAGGTGAGGGCCATCTCGTAGTCGGCGCGGAGACCGGGCATGAGGAGTTCCAGAAGCTCGGGCTGGTCGTACAGCTCCGGGGGCGCCGAGCCGTTCACCCGTATGTCGAGCAGGATGTCGGCGTCGGTGGGCGCGGGTCCGGCGGACAGCGTCTGCGGTGCGGACATCCCGGACACCACCAGGCACCGGACCGGGTGCGAGTGCGCCTGGAGGAGCCGGGCCAGTTCGAACGCGACAAGTGCGCCGAGGCTGTGCCCGAACAGGCTGGTCGGCCTGGCGTCCGCCAGGAGTTCGCCGGCCAGGGCGCGGACGAGCCGGTCCATGTCCCGGACGGGTTCCTCCAGCATCCGCTGCTCCCGTCCGGGCAGGTCGGGGACCCACAGTTCGACACCGTCCGGCAGCCATGCGGTCCAGTCCGCATAGGACAGCAGCCCGCCGCCGGCATAGGGCAGGCACACGAGACGGCCGGTTCCCCCGGCGGCGCTGAGCCGGCTGAGCCACGACATCGGTATCAGCTCAGCCGCGGACGCTGAGCGGGCGCATGTCGGTCCATACGCGCTCTATGTGGTCGAGGCATTCGTCCTTGGTGCCGGTGGTCCCTTCGAGGGCCCAGCCGTTGGGCAGCTCACGGTCGGTCCGCCAGATCGAGTACTGCTCCTCGTCGTTGACCACGACGGCGTACTGCTGCTGGGCGCTGTTGTCTGTCATCGTCCTGCCTTCGCAGAAGGGGTGGGTGCGGTGTCGAGAGAACGTGTCCGAAAAGCGAACACGGCGCTGGCGACCAGGCACAGCGCTCCGATCGTGGCGAGCGTGGCGGCGCCGGACGTCGCTTCGAGGGCGATGCCCGCGACGAAGACCGAGAGCGGCCTCAGCGCGAACGTCGCGACCTGCGCGGTGGTGGTGACCCGGCCGAGGAGCTCGTCCGGTGTGATCTCGGCGCGCAGCGTGGTGTAGAAGATGGCGGCCACGGCCTCGCCGGTGCCGGCGAGCAGCGCGGCGGCCAGGATCAGCGGCAGCGAGGAGGTGACGGCGAAGACCAGGAGGGCGACGCCGCCGATCGTCGTACCGGCGACCATGACGCGGGTCGAGGACCGGCGGAGCCGCGGGGTGAGCGCCGCGCCGACGATCGCCCCGACCGCGTAGACGGTGATGATCAGTCCGATG
The DNA here is from genome assembly GCF_040706415.1 of Streptomyces sp. NPDC048106. Taxonomy (NCBI): domain Bacteria; kingdom Bacillati; phylum Actinomycetota; class Actinomycetes; order Kitasatosporales; family Streptomycetaceae; genus Streptomyces; species Streptomyces sp. NPDC048106. Next base: position 66,498 of record NZ_JBEZND010000039.1, read on the forward strand.
ACCTGAGGTGGCCGGCCGAGGTCGGTCCGCACGAAGTAGGTGGCGCAGATGACCACCGGCGCCGTGCAGAAGGTGATGGCCGACCAGTACACCAGCACCGCGAGCAGCAGTCGCCGGCCGGCGATGAAGCGCAGGCCCTCCCGGATCTGCCGGCCCATGGGGCTCGGTCCGGATGGGTCCGGGGCCTGTAGCGGGCGGCGGATGAACAGCAGGGTGAACGCCGACACCGCGAAGGTCGCCGCGTCGACACCGATGGTCACGGCGCCGCCCACGCCGGCCACCAGCAGGCCGCCGAGGCTCGGTCCGATGAGGTAGCCGAGGGCGTTGCCCACCGACAGCAGGGAGTTGGCCCCGGCGAGCCGTTCGCGGCCGACGAGTGCCGGGACACAGGACAGGCAGGCCGCCTCGAAGACCACGAAGAGCACACCGACCGGCACGCTGATCGCGTAGAGCACCGGGAGCACCGGGAGGCCCAGCACCGCCGCCAGGGGGACCAGCGCTACCAGCACGGTGCGCCCGATGTCGGACCACAGCATCATGCGCCGCCGGTCGAACCGGTCGGCCCACGCGCCCGCGGGCACCCCGAGCACCAGCATCGGGAGCGTGGACAGCATGGCGATGACGCCCATGTGCATGGCCGATCCGGTCAGGGCGAGCACGAGCAGCGGCAGGGCGGTCTTGCTCAGCGAGTCGCCGAGCGCGGACGCCCCCTGCCCGCCGGCGAAGAGCAGGAAGTCACGGTCCCGCAGCAGGCCGGCGCTCGTGCCGGTGTCCTTCGCCTCGGCTACGACCAATCGTCCCAGTCCTTCGCGCCGGTGACGTTGTACAGGCCGCCCTTGAACTTGAAGTAGAGCTCCGCGATGAAGCGCTCGGGGATGCACCGGAGCCAGTCGAGCGCGTTGTCCTCGTTGACGACCTGGTGGCTGTAGGAGATCGAGGTGTCGAGGGCCTCGATCGCGTGCCAGTACCCGTTGGGTACGTAGAGCGTCTCCCCCGGGTGCAGGATCGTCTCCTCCACGACGACGCGGCGGAACCTCGGGTGCCGGTCCAGCGCGGGCCGCCGGTAGTCGACCTGGGCCATGCCGAACTGGCGGCGGAACGCGCGGGGGTACAGGCACTTGTACTGTTCCGGCGACACGAAGTAGCACCGCTTGCGGCCCAGGACCTGGCTCAGGTACGCCGTGGTCTGCATGCCGTCGCTGTGGAAGGGCGTGATCGTGCCCTTGCTGCCGACGAACATCACCGCGGCCAGCCGCGAGGACACGGTGGTGATCGGGGCGTCCTTGTCGCTGCCCCGGTTCAGCAGCTTCCTGGCCAGCCACAGCCCGAACAGGCTCGCCGGGTTGCGGGTCACCTTCGCCGGCTGGGCGGCGAAGCGGATGTCGGCCCAGTTGGGCGCGAGGGACGGCAGTTCGTAGTCGTCCTTGAGGCCGGGGTGGTGTTCGAGCATCCGATGCACCGGGTAGGCCCGCAGGTACTGCGCCTGCCGGGGGTTGTCGTTGCTCTCGATGCCGGCGAGCAGCTCGGACAGCCGCATGGGACGGAACTTGCCTATCCGGCCCAGGATCAACTGGGAGTCCAGGTCCTGGAGGTTGGCATGGACCTCCATGTCGCCGAAGTGCTTGCTGAAGTAGTCGAGGTCCCAGCGGCCCATCGCGGGCCAGTCGTCCATCAGCCCGGTGATGATCGCGGGGCGCCGCTTGTAGACGTACTCCTGGCGGAACTCCTCGGGGTCGGGGTTGTGCACCCGGTCGATGGCGTCGATCTTGAGGGTGACCTCGCTGGATATCGTCGGGGCAGGTGTCGCGTCACTGTCCCGCGTGTCGCTGACGCTCATTTTTCTCCTCCTGTCGGAAGCGTCTCGGACGGCATGCACGTCGGGGGTCGGGGTCAGGTGGTGCCGGAGACGACCTGCTGGACCGCTTCGAGCAGGAGCGTGCAGCCGGACCTCAGCGTGTCGGGGTCCATCGTCAGCGCGGGCAACGGCTTCACCACCGCCTTGTCGCGGCCGGCGGCCTCCACGATCAGCCCTCGCTCGAAGCACCGGCGCACCACGGCGCTCGCGGCGTCCCGGCCGCCGGCCGCGCTCATGTCGATCCCGACCGCGTGGCCTTCGCACCGGACCTCCACTCCGCGGGGCGCGTGCTCCCGCCAGAAGTCGCGCAGCAGGGCCGCCCCCTCCCGTGCGGTGGCCAGGAACCCGGGCCGCTGCCAGAGGTCCAGCGCCGCGCAGGCGCCGACGAACGCCAGCTGGTTGCCGCGGAACGTGCCGGGGTGGTCACCGGGTTCCCAGGAGTCCAGCCCCTCCCGGATGAGCAGGAGCGACATGGGCAGGCCCAGCCCGCTGATCGACTTCGACAGGGTCACGAGGTCCGGGACCACGTTCGCCCGCTCGAAGGAGAAGAACGTGCCGGTGCGGCCGCAGCCGGCCTGGATGTCGTCGACGATCAGGACGATGCCGAACGCGTCGCAGAGCTCTCGCAGCCGGCGCAGTTCGGCATCGGGGATCCGGTAGACGCCGCCTTCCATCTGGACGGTTTCGAGGATCAGCGCGGCGGGCGCCTCGACACCCGACAGGTCGTCGGTGAGGTACTGCTCCAGCAGGGCGGCGGTGGGGAACGAGCCACGCGGCCCCACCGGGTACGGCAGGAAGCTCACCTCGTCCAGGGCCACCCCGGCCGTCCGGCGCAACCCGAGGTCGCCGGTCGCGGCGAGGCTGCCCCGGCTGACGCCGTGGTACGAGCCGGAGAACGCGATGACCTTGGAGCGTCCGGTGTGTTTGCGCGCCAGTTTGAGCGCCGCCTCCACGGCGTCGGCTCCCGTGCCACCGCAGAACTGGACACGGTGCCGCAGACCACGCGGCTCCAGGATCTCCCGGGCGAAGCGATCGAGGAACTCGCGTTTGGCCGGGGTGTGCTGGTCGAGCGCGTGCACCAGCCCCTCGCCTTCGAGGTAGTCGATGACACGCCGTTTGATGTGCGGGTGGTTGTGGCCGTAGTTGAGGGCGCCGGCACCCGAGAAGAAGTCGATGTACTCGGTGCCGTCCTCGGAGACCAGGGTGGTTCCGCGTCCCCCGGCCACCACGACCGGGAAGGTCCGGCAGTAGGACCGGACGACGGACTCGCGCTCCTCGAACACCGTGCGCGCGCTGGCGGCCGGGGCGCCGGCCGGGTCGTGCGTGGTCAGAGCGGTCATCGGTGATCTCCTGTCGTGATGTGCGCGACCGCGTCCGCACTCGTGGCGCCGGAGGCGCTCACGACGGCGTGCAGGATCGCGGTGTAGGCGTCGAGCAGTTGACCGGCCGTGGCGTCGGTGACGCGGTCTTGGTAGTAGGACAGGGCGATGCGCGGTTCGGTGTCGTCGGTGACGTCCAGGCGCAGCGCGAACTCGGTCTGGTTGCGGGTACCGTCCGCGGCCGTGTCCGCGCCGGGCTGCTGCGCCCGGAGCTTCGGTGACACCGGATAGTTGGCCACCACGACGACGGAGTCGAAGAGGGGGCCGTCGTCGGCTCCCATCCGCTGGAGCGTGCCGGTCTCGACCGACGCGTGCTCCGCGCTCTCGGCCCTGGCAAGCTGGAAGCGGTCGAACAGGGCGGTCAGCGAGCCGTCCCAGTCGATGGCGACCCGCACCGGCAGGGCCGCTATGAACACGCCGACCCCGCGTTCCAGGTCTTCCGTGACCCGCTCGCGGCCGGCCGACACCACGCCGATCGTGACGTCGGTGCGCCGCAGCCGGGCCGCGGCCAGCAGGGCCCAGGCCGCGCAGGCCAGGGTGGAGAAGGTGTGGCCGAAGTCGGCGGCCCGTGCGCGCAGCAGCGCCGCGACGGCGGGGTCGAGGCGGGTCGTCACGCGGCGGAAGCGGGACGGGCCCAGCAGGCCCGGGGACCCGGCCAGCCGGGACGCGGGCGCGCCGGCGAGCCGCTCGCGCCAGAAGGCGGTGTCCCCGGCACGGTCCGCCTCGTCGTGCAGGGCCCCGACGTCCACGACCGGGGGCAGTTGCGCCGGACGCCCGGCGACGGCGGCGAGATACAGGTCGAGCAGCTCGTCGAGCAGCACCAGGTTCGACCAGCCGTCGGCCAGCAGATAGCACTGCACCTGTCCCATCCACCACTGGCCGGGCCCCCGCACCAGCCACACCCGCCACAGCGGCGGCACGGCGACGTCGGTGCGCGCGGACCGCTCCCGCTCCAGCATGTCCACCAGGTCGTCGGCGATGGTGTCCGGGTCCCGGTCCCGCCAGTCGAGCAACTCGACCGGTGGTTCGATGTCGTCGGCGGTCACCCGGGTCCAGGTGCCGTCCGCGCGCTTGCGGAAGCCGCTGCGCAGGGTGATGTGACGTGCGGTGAGCTGCCGCCAGGCGGCCACGAAGGAGTCGGGGTCGACATCGAACGGCAGCCGCAGCGTGGACTGCATCTGGTAGAGGCCGGGCACCCAGGCGGTGTCGAGCACCGTGAGCATATGGCGCTGGCCCGGGCTCACGGGGAAGGGCTCCCCGCCGGCCGGACGCGGTGCGCCGGTGGCGGCGGCCGGTGCGTCCTGCTGGTCCAATGCCTTCGCGAGGCCCTCGATGGTCTGGTGGACGAACACCATCTGCGGGGTGAGCGCCAGTCCGGCGCGCTGGGCCGCGCTCGCCATCCGGATGACGCCGATCGAGTTGCCGCCGAGCGCGAAGAAGCTGGCGTCGGCCGGGACGGTCTCGGCGTCGAGTGCGTCCCGCCACAGCGTGGCCAGCCGCTGTTCCGTGCCGGTCGCCGGTGCGCGCCCCGGCGGGCTGACGACGGTCGGCGCGGGCAGCGCGCTCCGGTCGATCTTCCCGTTGTAGGTCAGCGGGAACGACTCCAGGCGCACGAAGGCACCGGGCACCATGTGGGCCGGCAGGTGCGCCGCGAGGGCGCGGGTGAGCTCCGCGTCCGACGGTCCGGTGCCGGCGGCCGCGACGAGGTACGCCACCAGTGTCCGCGCCCCGTCGCGGGGGCCGTGCGCGGTCACCAGGACGGAGGCGCCGCCGGTGAGGTCGCGCAGGGCCGCCTCGACCTCACCGGTCTCGACGCGGTATCCGTTGATCTTGACCTGGAAGTCGACCCGCCCCAGCAGTTCCAGGTTGCCGTCCGGCAGCCAGCGGGCCCGGTCACCGGTTCGGTACATCCGCGCGCCCGGTGCGGCGGCGAACGGGTCGGGCAGGAAGCGCTCGGCGCTCAGGCGGCTCCGGTCGTGGTAGCCCCAGCCGACCCCGGCACCGCCGAGGTACAGCTCGCCCGCGACGCCGACGGGCAGCGGCGACAGCGTCCGGTCGAGGACGTACGCCTTCTGATTGGCCATGGGCACGCCGTAGGGAATGCTGTGCCACTCCGGGGCGACGTCCTCGATCACATGGATCGTCGAGTCCATGGACACCTCGGTGGCGCCGCCCATGCTCACCACCTGCGCCGCTTCGCTGAGATGGGGGCGGGCACGCTCCGGCAGCGGCAGCGGGATCCAGTCGCCGCCGAGCAGCACCAGCCGGATCGGCAGCCGGGCGCCGCTCCGGCTCTCGGCCTCCTCGATCAGCAGGCCGAAGAGTGCCGGGACCGAGTGCCAGACGGTGACGCCGGTGCGCCGGACGGTGTCGATCCAGCGCCCCGGTGACCGCTCGTCCCGTGGCTCGGGGAACACCACCGTCGCCCCGGCCATGAGGGTGCCGAATACGTCGTAGGCGCTCATGTCGAAGGCGAGGGCGGACACTCCGAAGACCCTGTCCCGCGGCCCGACGTGGAATCGCCGGTTGAAGTCGGAGAAGTTGTTGACGCGTCCCCGGTGGTCGAGCAGGACACCCTTGGGCCGGCCCGTCGACCCCGAGGTGTAGATCAGGTACAGCAGGTCCCCGGGCCGCACCTCAGCGTCCGGCCGCGAGGTGGGAAAGGCGGGGGACTCGACGTCCACGACCGTGGCCGTGACGGCGGCGAGCTTGGCGGAACCGCCGATCACGAAGCCGGCGCCGGAGTCCTCCAGCGTCCAGCGCAGACGGTCGTCGGGGTGCCCGGGGTCGAGCGGGACGTAAGCCGCGCCGCACTTGGCGGTGGCGAGCTGGGCGACGACGAGGTCGATGCCGCGTTCGAGGCAGATGCCGACCCGCTCGTGGCGCCCGCAGCCCAGGGCGAGCAGGTGATGGGCGAGTCGGTTCGCCCGTGCGTCGAGTTCGCCGTAGGTGATCGACGCGTCGCCGCACACGACGGCGACGGAGTCCGGCCGGCGGTCCGCCCACTCCTCGAACAGGCCGTGCACGGTCGCCTCGTCGGCGTACGGCTGCTCGGTCCGGTTGTGGTCGACGACGACCGAGCGCACCTCGGCCGGGTCGAGCAGCGCCACGTCGTCGACCGGTCGGGCGGGGTTCGCGCACAGGTCGTCGAGCATCCGCCGGTAGTGGTCGAGGAGGCGTTCGGCCTGCGCGGCGTCGAACCGGGACTCGTCGAACTCCAGCGAGACCTCGACGCCGTCCGGCGTCACGGCGCAGGACAGGTCGAGGGGGAACTTGGCCGTGCGGGAGTGCACCTGGGCCGGGGCGAACGACAGGCCGGGTACGCGCAGTTCGCCGCCGGGGCCGTTGTTGAACACGAACATCACGTCGAACAGCGGGCTCTCGGCCAGCGTGCGCCGCGGTGCCAGCTTCTCCACCAGTACCTCGAAGGGAACCTGGTGGTCACGGACCCACAGCGACCGCTCGGTCAGCCGGCCGAGCGCGTCGGCCAGCGAGTCCGCCGGCGTCACGTCGGCGACGATGGGCACCGTGTTCGCGAAATAGCCGATCAGGCGCTCGGTCTGGGGGCCGCGGTTCGCCATGACGGTGCCGACGGCGAACCGGGAGGTGCCGGTGTAGCGGTACAGCAGTGCGGCGAAAGCCGTGAGCATGACGTTGAAGAGGGTCGACCGGTGTGTGTCGGCCGCCTGCTGGAGGTCACGGCCGAGCCGTGCGTCCCAGTGGCGGTGCACCCGGCTCCCGCTCTTCGCGACGCCTCCCGCGACACTCGGTGGCAGCCCGAGCGGTTCGGTCCCGTGCAGCCGCTCGCGCCAGTCCGCGACGAGTCCGTCGTAGTTCCCGGGCTCGACGGCCCGCTCGTGTGCCGCCACGTCGGCGTAGTCGATCGCCGGCTCCGGCAGCCGGGTGGCGCGGCCGGTCCGCGCCGCGTCGTACAGCTCGGCGAGCTCGTCGAGCAGCACACCGGCCGACCACGCGTCGGTGGCGATGTGATGGACGACCAGGATCAGCAGATGGTCGTCCGCCGCGATGCGGAACAGCCGCCCGCGCAGCACCGGCCCGGACCGCAGGTCGATCGCCACGCCCGCCATACGCCGCGCCGCGGTGAAGGCCTCCTCCTCCCCCGCCACCGCCTCGACCTCGAAGGCGACGGGCCGGGCCGGCTGTACGACCTGCTCGGGACGGCCGTCGGGGCGCTGCGCGTACACCGTGCGCAGGACGGCGTGCCGGGCGACCACACCGTCGAGCGCGGCACGCAGCGCGGTGACGTCGAGGTCGCCGCGGAGCCGGACGCCGTACGGCACGTTGTACAGCGGCCGTCCGTCGGCGAGCGAGTCGGCGATCCAGAGCTGTTCCTGACCGCGGGACAGCGGGCACGGCCGGGCCGGGTCACGGGGTTTGATCACGCGCCCGGCCGCCCGTTTCCGGCCGCGGTCGAGCAGCAGACCGGCCAGCAGCTCCCGTTTGGCGGCGGACATGCCCGCCGACGGGTCACGGTCCGGGTTGGCCTGAGTGGTCACGCGTCCCCCTCGTCCTCGGACGCGAGGATCGCTCGCGCCTCGTCGTCCGTCAGGCCGCCGAGCAGGGCTTGGAGCTCCTGCCGCTCCGCATCGCTCAGCGCCGCCCACTGCAGTTCGTCGATCGCCTGCGCCATGCCTCGTACGGTCGAGTGTTCGAACACCATGCGGAGGGGCAGTTCGATGTCGGTCCGCCCGGCCAGCTCGCCGATGAGACGCGTCGCGAGCAGCGAATGGCCGCCGAGCCGGAAGAAGTCGTCGAGCGCCCCGACCGACGAGCAGCCCAGCACCGTCTCGAACACCGACGCGACCAGCCGCTCCGTCGGCCCGGTCAACTCCGCGTAGCCCTGCCGCACCCGTTCGATCGGCGCGTCGTCCCGCGTCAGAGCGGTCCGGTCGAGCTTGCCGTTGGGGTTGCGGGGCAACCGGTCGACGAACACATAGCCGTCCGGAACCATGTACCGCGGCAGGCGCGAAGCGAGTGCGCTGTCCAGGGCGGCGGGATCGTGCCCGCCGCCGACGACCCACGCGATCAGGCTCGCGGCGTCACCGGCGGCACCCGCGGTCACCGCCGCGTCGTGCACCCCGTCGAGCGCGCGCAGCGCCGCTTCCACCTCCCCCGGCTCGATCCGGTAGCCGCGGATCTTGAGCTGGTGGTCGAGGCGGCCGAGGAATTCGAGGCGGCCGTCGGGCATCAGGCGGGCCCGGTCCCCGGTGCGGTACAGCCGCGCGCCCGGCTTGGTGGCGAACGGGTCCGGCAGGAAGCGTTCGGCGGTGGTGCGCGGGTCCCCGACGTAGCCGCGCCCCACGGCCACTCCGCCGATGACCAGTTCCCCGGGCACGCCGAACGGCCGCACCCGGCCGTCCTCGTCCACGACGCGGCTGCTCACGCCCGCGACCGGGGAGCCGATCGAGACGGGCCGGCCGGGCGGTGGCGGCGTGGACAGCACCATGAGGTGGGTGTCGTCCGAGCACTCCGCCGGGCCGTAGGCGTTGATCACCGGGATGCCGGGGAAGCGGCGCAGCCACTCGGCGCACAGGTCGGCGGGCAGTTCCTCCCCCGTGGCGAGCAGATACCGGACCGTGCGCAAGTCCTGCGGTGCCGCCCGTTCGAGCAGCCCTCTGATCATGCCGGGGACGAGTTGCAGCACCGTGATCCCCCGGCCGCGGACCAGGGCGAGGAGCGCGTCGGCGTCGCGGCTCGTCTCGTCGTCGCTGATCACGGTCGTCGCTCCGCGCAGCACGGCGACCAGCATCTGCCAGACCGAGATGTCGAAGGACTGCGGCGCGGTCTGCGCGATGACGTCGGACGACGTCAGGCCCAGGTCGTGCGCCATCAGGTCGAGGTGGTTGAGCAGCCCGGCCTGTTCGATGGCGGCGCCCTTGGGCTCACCGGTGCTGCCCGAGGTGAAGATGACGTACGCGCGTTGCCGGGGCGGTACCTGGCGCGGCTCGAAGCCGCGCGCCGCGGGGGCGGCCGTGCCGAGCACGAGGTGCGGCCGGTCCGGGCCGGCCAGCGTGCGCAGCCGTTCCGCCTGCTCCGCGTCGGTGACCACCACGGCGTCGCCGAGCCGGTCGAGCACCGCACTGATCCGGCGGTCCGGGAAGGCCGGACCGACCGGGACGTACGTGGCGCCGATCGCGCCGCAGGCGAGGGCCACCGCGATGTGCGCGGCCGAGCGCCGTGCGCACACCACCACCGCCGGCTCGGCGCCCGTGGCCACCGGGGCCAGTTGTCCGGCGAGCCCCGCCACCAGCTCCCGGAACGCGCGGTAGCTCCAGACCGTGGTGCCGTCGACCACGGCCGGCGCGTCCGGGGTGTGCCGGGCCCAGCGCTCCAGCGCCATGGCCGGCGGCAGCGGCGTGCCGGGCTCCGGGCCGGTGCTCAGTGCCTCCTGGGCGCTGACCTCGGCGGCCGGGCGCGGCTCCAGGTCGGCCAGCCGGGTGCGCGGGGCGTCGGCGATGGCGTTCAGCAGCGTCTCGAAGTGGTCGAGGAGCTGGGTGCCCGTCTCCGCGTCGAACAGGTCCGCGTTGAGTTCCAGGGTCGCGTGGAGCCCGTCCGGTTCCTCGGCGAGGTCGAGACTCAGGTCGAACTTGGCGGTGTGGGTGGACGCGTACAGGCGCTCCATCCGGAGGTCCCCCAGCTCGACCTCCGCGGCCGGCGCGTTGTGCAGCACGAACATGACCTGGAACAGCGGGTTGCGGCTCAGGTCCCGGCTCGGCTGGAGGGCCTCGATGACCCGGTCGAACGGCACGTCCTGGTGGGCGAACGCGGCCAGGGTCGTCGCCCGGACGCCGTCGAGGAGTTCGAGGTAGGAGTCGTCGGGCGACAACCGGTTGCGGCAGACGATCGTGTTCACGAAGAACCCGACCACGTCCTCGGTCTCGACGACGGACCGCGTCGACACGGGAACGCCGACCGCGATGTCCGAGGCGCCGCTGTAGCCGTGCAACTGGCAGACGAACGCCGCGAGCAGCGTCATGAACAGGGTCGCGCTGTTCTCCTGCCCGACGTGACGCACACGGTCCACGAGCTCGGCGGGGATCATCCGGTGCACCGTCAGCCCGCGGTTGCTCATCGTCACCGGCCGGGGCCGCTGGGCCGGGAACTCCAGCAACGGCGCGGGGTCGGCCAGCGCGGCGCGCCAGAAGTCGAGTTGGGTGTCGTGGTCGCCACGCTCGAAGCAGGCCCGTTGCCAGCTCGACCAGTCGGCGTACCGCACGGTGAGGGGTGGCAGGTCGGGTGCGGTCGCGTGCCGGCGGGCCTGGTACAGCGTGGCGAAGTCGCGGACCAGTACCTGGATGCCCCAGGCGTCGGCGACGACATGGTGAGCGGCCAGTACGAGGATGTGGTCGTCCTGCGCCAGGCGGATCAGCGTGGCCCGCTCCAGCGGTGCCTCGGCGAGGTCGAACCGGGCGGCCGCCGCGTCGTCCAGGCACCGCCGCCAGGACTCCTCCGCGGTCCGCGCGGGCTCGGCGCTCAGGTCGACGACGTCCAGCGGCATGGTGACGTCGCCGGCGGCCTCCACCACCTGGTGCACCGTGCCGTCGGACAGGACCAGCCGGGTGCGCAGCGTCTCGTGCCGCTCGACGAGGTCGGCCAGGGCTCCGGTCAGCGCCGTGGTGTCCAGCGGTCCGCGCAGCCGTACCGCCGTGGACGTGTTGTAGGCGTGGGTGTCGCCTTCGAGCCGGTCCAGGATCCACAGCCGTTCCTGGCCGAAGGAGGCGGGCAGCGCGCCGCCGCGCGGCAGCGCGGGGATCGACGCGGTCCCAGGGCCGTCGCCGGCCGTCGCCTCCAGGCGCGCCGCCATCTGTCGGAGTGTCTGCTCCTCGAACAGCGTGCGCAGGGCGATGTCGCGGCCGAAGACGCGGCGGATGCGGGAGACGACCCGGGTCGCCATCAGCGAGTGCCCGCCGAGCGCGAAGAAGTTGTCGTCCGGGAGCACCCGGGCGACCCCGAGCACCTCGCGCCAGATCCCCGCGACGAGCTCCTCGGCCGGTGTCAACGGGGTGTCCGCGCCGTCGTCGCCCACCGCCACCACACCGGCCGGCTCGGGCAGCGCGGCACGGTCGATCTTGTGATTGGGCGTCAGGGGGAACGCGTCCAGGGTCACCACGCGGGCGGGCACCATGTACTCCGGGAGGCGGGCGCGTACGAAGGCCCTGATGCCGCCCTCGTCCGGACGGGGCTCCCCGGCCGCGACGGCATAGGCGACGAGTGCCGTCTCGCCACTCGCGTCCGGGCGTGCCACCACGAGCGCGTCGCGGACTCCTGGTGCGGCGCTGACCACGTGCCGTACCTCGTCCGTCTCGACCCGGTATCCGCGGATCTTGACCTGGTCGTCCGTCCGGCCGAGGGAGACGACCGCGCCGTCGAGGGTGTACTTGCCGAGGTCGCCCGTGCGGTACATCCGGTCGTCCGCGTCGCCGGTGAACGGATTGCGCACGAATTTCGCCGAGGTGAGCGCGGCGTCGTCGGCGTAGCCGAGCGCGATGTGCGGTGACCGGATCACGATCTCGCCCGGCTCGCCGACGCCGGCGCGGTGGCCGGCCTCGTTGAGCACGAGGAGCTGGACGTCCGGCATGCCGCGGCCGAGCGGGTAGGCGCCGACGAGGTCGTCCGCCGCGGTGGTGTCCGCGGCCGGGACCACGAAGTAGCCGACCGCCCGCTGCGACTCGGTCGCCCCGTAGAGGTTGACGCACAGCGCCGCGTCCCCCAGGCGGGTGACGGCCCGTACGTCGCGGCGGGTGAGGGTGTCCCCGGTGAAGAACACCCGCCGCAGGTCCGGCAGCGTCACGTCGTCGGTGTTCAGCTCGTCGAGCAGGCGGGCCATCGGCGGTGTCAGGTGGCTCACCGAGATCCGCTCGGCGCGGAACCACCGGGCCAGCCGTCCCGGGGTCCCGATGTCCTCCGGTGCCGGGACGCAGACGGCCCCGCCGGTGGTCAGGGGCGTGAACATCTCGCGGTGGAGCGGGTCGTGGCCGACTCCGGACAGCATGCTGTAGCGGTCCGTGTCACGCAGTTCGAACGTGTCCGCGAGCCAAGGGACGAAATGGGTCAGCGAGCGGTGGGCGCCGCGGATGCCCTTCGGCCGGCCGGTGGATCCGGAGGTGAAGGCGAGGTACGCGCAGTCGTCCGGCGCGACGGGCACGGCGGCCGTCCGTGCGGCGCCCGGTGGCAGGAGATGCCGGGCCTCGCCGAGCCGGGCCGGTAGCTCGACCCGGCAGTGCGTCCCCATCCCGTCCAACGCGCCGGACACCTCGGCCGGTACCGGTCCGGCCGCCGCCAGGTGCAGCAGGGCCGAGGGCCGGGCCACCGCCAGGCAGTCGACGAGCCGGGCGGTGGGGTGGTTCGGGTCGAGCAGGGTGAAGGCGGCACCCGTGCGCAGGACGGCCAGGACCGCCCAGACCAGGGAGGCGCACCGGTCCCCGTAGACGGCGACCACGTCGCCCTTGCCGACCTGGTGGTGCCTGAGCAGGCTCGCCAGTTCCGCCGTGGCCGAGGCCAGCTCGCCGTAAGCGACCCGCTGTCCGGGCTCGTTGATCGCGGTGCGGCGCGGTTCCCGGCCGGCCCGTTCCTCGAACCGCTCGACGACGGAACCGTGCCAGGCGGCGTCGAGGGGTGCCGTCGGGTCGGGCAGCCGGCGCCGGGTCAGCGGGGTGTCCAGCCGCAGCGCACCGATGGGCAGCGCGCTGTCCGCCACCGCCTGATCGAGGACGCTGATCCACTGGGCCAGCAGCTCGTCCATCATCGCGGCCTCGAAGCGGTCCACGGCGTACATCAGGTCGAGGGAGATCCGCGCGGTGCCGGGGTCGACGTAGAACGCCAGGGGGAACTTGGCGTCGAGGTCCGGCACGTCGAACGGCTCGACCGTGAGGCCCGGCAGCTCGGCCTGGTGGGCGGGGATGTTGAGCAGGTTCAAGTAGACCTGGAACAGCGGCGTGGTGGTCAGATCGCGTTCCGGTGCCAGCTCACCGACCAGCGTTTCGAACGGGACGTCCTGATGCTCGTAGGCGTCGACGGTCGTGGCCCGTACCCGGTCGAGCAGCTCGGCGAACGTCGGGTCCCCGGACAGGTCGGCCCGCAGGACGAGGGAGTTGACGAAGAAGCCGATCAGGTCCGCCGTCTCCCGCCGCCCGCGACCGGCGACCGGTACCCCGATCGCGAAGTCCCGCTGGCCGGCCAGGCGGCCGAGGGTGATCTGGAGCGCCGCGGCCAGGACCATGAACTCGGTGGCGCCGTGGGCGGCGGCGAGCCGCGCGATGCCCGACCGCAGCGGCCCCTCGATCGTCGCCCGCCGGTGGTTGCCCTGTGCGCTCGGCAGCTCGGTGCCCTGCCTGGCGACCGGCAGCACCAGGTCAGGCAGGCCGGTGAGCTGGGAGCGCCAGTACGCGATGGACTCGTCCAGGACACCCGTGCCGAGGCGGTGCCGCTGCCACCGGGCGTACTGCTGGTAGGTCGCCGGAAGCGGCGGCAGCGGATCGGTCGGCGGGTGGCCCACCTCGTGCGCGTACAGATGCGCCAGGTCGCGCTTGAGGATCTCCACCGACCAGCCGTCACCGACGATGTGGTGCAGCGTCACGACCAGCACCGTGTCCTCGGGGCCGACCTCCAGCAGCCGCAACCGCAGCAGTGGACCGGCCGCCAGGTCCATCGGCGTCATCGCCTCGCGGGCGACCACGTCATGCGCCTCGGCGAGCCGTTGCGCCACGGTGGCCCCGGTCAGCGGCATGCGTACGGGCACCACCTCGACGTGGTCGAGGACGTGCTGTGTCAGCGCGCCGTCCTCCTCGGCCACCACCGTGCGCAGCGTGGTGTGCCGGGCGAGCAGCCGCGCCACGGCACGACGCAGCGCGTCCTCGTCGAGCGCCCCGGTGAGCCGCATCGCGCCGGACAGGTGGTAGCGGCCGTGCAGGGCCTGCCGTCCGGTGCCGCGGTCGAGCTCCTCCAGGATCCAGACGCGCTCCTGCATCACGGACAGCGGGGCCGCTCCGCCGTCGTCCGCGTGGCTCCCGATCAGGTCCGAGGTGCCGCCCGCGGCCGTCTCGGCACACAGCGCGGCGTAGTCGCGCAGCACGGGTGCCTCGAACAGCACGCGGAGCGGCACCTCGCGGCCGATCTCCTCGGCCACCCGGGCGGTGGCCACGGTCGCCAGCAGGGAGTGCCCGCCGAGCGCGAAGAAGCTGTCCGAGCCGCCGACCTCGTCGACGTCGAGGACCTCGGCCCAGACGCGTCCGATGGCCCGCTCGGCCTCCGACTCCAGCGGCAGCGGCTTGTCGTGCACGTAGTCGGAGCGCTGCGGCCGTTCGAGGCGGCTGCCGTCGAGCTTGCCGTTGGGCAGCCTCGGCAGCTCGCTGCGCACGACGAAGGCCGCGGGGACCATGTACGCGGGGAGCGTGCGGGCGCAGATCCGCTCCAGCGCCTGCGGGCTCAGCGTGGTGTCCCGTGACTGGACGTGGGCGACCAGGACCGAGTCCAGCCTGCGGACCGCGACGTCCGACACGGTGTCCGACAGTTCGTCGGCGGCGAGCAGCACCGCCTCGATCTCCGCCGGCTCCACGCGGTAGCTGCGCACCTTGAGCTGGTTGTCCCGGCGGCCGCGGTATTCCACGGTTCCGTCGGCACGTACCCGCACGAGGTCGCCCGTCCGGTACATCCGGGCGCCGGGGACGTCGGAGAACGGGTCAGGGAGGTAGCGTTCGGCGGTCATCGCGGGCCGGTTGTGGTACCCCGTGCCGACACCGGCGCCACCGACGTACAGCTCGCCGACCGCGCCGGTCGGCGTGGGTTCCAGGTCCTCGTCGAGGACGTGGACCGTGCTGCCCGGCAGCACGGAGCCGAGCGAGACGGGCCGTCCCGGCGCGCACTCGGCGGCCGTGACCATGACGGTGCACTCCGTGGGCCCGTAGCCGTTGAGGAACCGGCGCCCCGGCTGCCAGCGCGCGACCAGTTCGGCCCGGCACGGCTCACCGGCCGACACCAGGGTCCTCAGCGCGGGCAGCGGGCGGTCGGGCAGGGACGCGATCACCGAGGGCGGCAGCATGCACGCCGTGATCCCACGGGCGGTCAGCGTGTCCGCCAGCGCCTCTCCGACCAGAGCGTGCCGGCGCTCGGCCACGCACAGGGTCCCGCCCGCGCCGAGCACGGAGAAGATCTCCCACGCGGACCCGTCGAAGCTGAGGCTGGCGAACTGGAGCATGCGGGTCCCGGCGTCGATGCCGTAGCACGGTGCCTGGACGAGGGCGTGGTGGGCGAGGTTCCGGTGCGAGACCAGCGCGCCTTTGGGCCGGCCCGTGGATCCCGATGTGTAGATCAGATAGGCGGCCGCGTCGGGGTGCACGGACGGCAGCGGATCGGCGAGTGGGGGCCGGTTCAGGGCGCGCTCGACGAGTTGGCGGGTCACCACGGTGCGCGCGCCCGAGTCCTCCAGCATGAAGTGCCTGCGCTCGGCCGGATAGTCGGGGTCGATGGGCACGTACGCGGCGCCGCACCGCTGCACCGCCAGCACCGAGATCACCGCCTCGACGGAGGACGCGACCTCCACGGCGACGATGTCGCCCGGACGCACCGCGAACTCGCTCCGGACGACCCGGGCGACCTGGTCGACCTGCCCGCGCAGCTCGCGGTAGGTCAGCGCGCGGTCGCCGTCCTCGATGGCGACCGCGTCGGGCGTGGTGTCCACGACCGTCTCGAACCGCTCCCAGAACGTGTCCGGTACGTCGCCCGGACGCACCTCGGACGGCCACCGGTCCAGCGCCGCGGTCACCGCGGGCGTCGTGATCCGCTCGTCCGGACGCCGCGCCATGGCCCGCGCCGTCTCGGCGAAGAGCCGGGCGATGTACCGGGCGGTCTCCGGCTCGAAGAGGTCGGAGTTGTATTCGAGCCAGCCCGTCAGCGGGCCGCCGTCGTCGGTGATCTCGAAGGTGAGGTCGGTCTTGGCGACGCCGGTGAACAGGGGCTCGGTCTCCACCCGCAGGCCGGCCATGTCCGGCACCGGCAGCCGTCCGCTGTGGAGGTCGAGGATCACCTGGAACACCGGGCTCCGGCTCGGGTCACGCTCCTGGACCACCGCCTCGACGATGGCGGAGAACGGGACCCACTTCCACGCCATCGCCTCCAGCGTCGTGGTCCGCACCCGGTCGAGGAGCCGCGCCGCGGTGTCCGCGCCGTCCACCGTGAAGTGCAGCGGGACGGTGTTGACGAAGAAGCCGACGACGTCGTCGTACGCCCCGTCGGCCGGCCGGTTGGCGTCCGGGGTACCGATGACCACGCTCCGCTGCCCGGACAGCCGGGACAGGGCCGAGGCCAGGCAGGCCGAGAGCACCATGAAGACGGTCGCCCGCGTCCGGCCGGCCAGGGCACGCAGCAGGGCCGTGTCCTCGGCGCCGAGCACCAGGGGGACCCGTCCCCCGTTGAACGTCTGCAGCGCGGGACGCGGCCGGTCGGCGGGCAGGTCGATGGCGCGCGGCGCGTCGCCGAGCCGCCGGGTCCAGAAGGCGAGGCCCTCCTGGCCGGCCGCGGACGCGAGGCGCGTGCTCTCGTCGCCCGCCCACCGGGCGTAGTCGAGGGCCGGTGCGGGCGCCTGCGCGTCCCGCCGCCGTGTCCGCCGGTCGTACTGCTCCGCGAGATCGGCCGCGATGATCTCCATGGACCGGCCGTCGCAGATGATGTGGTGGAAGCAGAGCAGCAGCGTGGACTCGGCCGGGCCGAACTCGACGAGGGCCGCCCGGACGAGCGGGGGCTTGTCGAGCGAGAAGGGCCTGCCGGCGTGCTCGGCGGCGATGTCCGCGAGTACGGACTCGCGCCGCGCGGGCGGGGTGGCCCTCCGGTCGAGAACCTCGAACGGGCACTCGAAGTCGACGCCGGTGTAAGGGACCGGGCGGCCTCCGTGGTCCTGGAAGCCGGTACGGAGCGCGGCGTGCCGGGCGACGAGGGCGTCGAGGGCGTGCTTCAACGCGTCGCGGTCCAGCGCCCCGTAGATGCGCAGGGCCCCCGCCACGGTGTAGGCCCCGGAGCCACCGGCGAGCCGGTCGAGGAACCACAGGCGCTTCTGCCCCAGGGACACCGTCGGCTCGGCCGGCGGGAGAGCCTGCGCGGGCTCCGGGAGTCCGGCCACCGCCGGGCTGCCGCCTCCCGTGGCGAGCAGTTCGGCGACGCGTGCCGCCTGCGCGCGCACCGTGGTCGCCTCGAAGAACATCCGAAGCGGTGGCTGGACGCCGAACTCGCCGCGCACCGCGGTGTTGAGGTTCGCCACACGGAGCGAATGCCCGCCCAGGGAGAAGAACTCGTCGTCGAGCCCGACACCGGCGACGTCGAGGACAGCGCACCAGAGGCCGGCCAGCCTGCGTTCCACCGGGGACATCACCGCAGACTCGCCCGACCGTGCCGCGGCCACGGCATGCGCGCGCAGCGCGGCCGCGTCCACCTTGCCGTGCCGGTTGAGCGGAATGCGGTCGAGGACCAGCAGCCGGGACGGCACCATGTAGCCGGGCAGTTCCCGGTGCAGCCAGTCGCGGAGCTTCCCGGGGTCGATGTCGCCGGTCACGGCGGCGATCAGCTCCGTCTCGCCCGGGCCGCCGGACGCCACGACCGCGGCCTCCACGGTGTCGGGATGGCGGCGCAGCACGGCGTCGATCTCGCCGAGTTCGATGCGGTAGCCGCGCACCTTGACCTGCTGGTCGGCCCGGCCGACGTACCGCAGTTCGCCATCACCCGCCCGGCGCACCAGGTCGCCCGTCGCGTACAGCCGCCGTCCGGGCCGTGTCGTGAACGGGTCGGGCAGATACCGTTCCGCCGTCCGCCGGGGAGCGGAGGCGTAGCCGCGCCCGACACCGGCGCCCCCGATGTACGCCTCCCCCACCACCCCGTCCGGCACGGGCTGGAGTGCGGCGTCGAGCACGTGTACGACCGCATCGGCCATGTCCGTGCCGATCGACACCTCGCGGGGCAGCGCGGCCCGGCCCGACTCCGGCCCGAGGAGCGCGAACGTCGAACAGACCGTCGCCTCGGTGGTTCCCCAGCGGTTGTACAGACGGGTGCGGAGGCGGTCGGCGGCGAACCACCGGGCGAGCTTGTCCGGGTGCACGGCCTCGCCCGCGATGAGCACGGTGCGCAGCGCCGACGGCACCTCGACGCCGCTGCCGAGCGCCGTGACCAGCACGTGGAAGAACGCCGTGGGCAGGTCGACGAGTGTCAGCCGCTGCTCGTCGCACCACGCCCAAAAGCGCGCCGGGGACTCCAGCACCGCCTCGTCGCGCAGCACGAGCGTGGCGCCCACGCTCCAGGTGGCGAATATCTCCTCGATGCACGCGTCGAAGGTGAGCGGGGCGAACTGGAGCACCCGGTCGCCCGGTTCGATCCCGACGATGTCGAGGAACGACAACAGGAAACTCACCAAGGACCGGTGCTCGATCTGCGCGCCCTTCGGCCGTCCGGTCGACCCGGAGGTGAAGATGGTGTAGGCGAGACCGGCCCCCGTGGCCACGCGCCCGGGTCGCCCCTCGTCGCCTGGCGCGGCGGTGTCGACCCGGTGGGTCGCGACGCCCAGTTCGGCGGCGAGCGCGGCGGTCGCGTCCTGGCAGAGGATCCGCGCGCACCGGGCGGCACCCACCATGTCGGCGAGGCGGGAGGGCGGCAGGGCCGGATCGAGGGGCACGAACGCGGCGCCCGCCTTCAGCACGGCGAGCATGGCGATGACGAGATCGGCGGAACGGGGCAGGCACAGCCCGACGGAGTCGTCGGGCCCCAGGCCGTACCGCCGCAGCTCGTGGGCGATCCTGTTGGCGGTCCGCTCCACCTCCGCGTAAGTGAACTCCCGTTCGCCGGAGACGATCGCGACGGCGTCGGGGGCGGAGTCGGCCTGGGCCTCGAACATCTCATGGGCGCAGACCACCTGCGGCCGGGTGCGCGCCGGCACGTCGGCGCGCAGGAGTGAGGCCGCCTCGCCGGCCAGGCGCAGTGCCGAGACGGGGGCGGCCGGCCGGCGCGGGATCTGTTGCAGGAGGTCGAGGTACTGGCCGGCCAGCTGATCGGCGAAGTCGGGGGCGAAGCGATCGGCGCGGACCAGGATGTGCGCGGCCAGGCTGTCGTCGACCGGGACGGCGTGCAGGGTGATGTCGAACTGGGTGGCGGGAAGCTCGCCGATGGGAAACGGTTCGAGGGTCAGGTCCCCCATGACCGCCGAGACCTGCTCCTGCGGTGACGCGGCCCCGAGGACCACCGGTCCGACGCCCCTGGCGACGGCCCCGTGCGGCCGTTCGAACACGAGGGCCGCGTTGATCACACTCGCGCTGTCGCCGCGGGTGCGCAGCAGCTCGACGAGCCGGCGGTACGGGAAGTGCTGGTGGCCCAGCGACTCGCGGACCTGGTGCCCGGTCCGGGAGACCAGTTCCGCGACGGTCGCGGGCGTGCCCAGATCGACACGGACGGGAACGATGTTCGAGAAATAGCCGAGCGTGTTGCGGAATCGGGCCTCCGGGCGGCCGGTGGTCGTCGTCCCGAGGAGGAACTCGTCCTCGCCGCTGTGGGCGCCGATGAGCCGCTCGAACGCCGCCATGAGGACCGCGAACAGCGTCGTCCCGCAGTCGTCGGCGACCCGTCGCAGCTCCGCGACGAGCCCAGGCGGGACCGTGATGCGGCGGTTGTCGACGGCTCCGCCCGGCAGGGCGCGATCGCGCCGGGCCTGGTCGTGGTAGGGCAGGCTCGGCGCGCGCACGTCGCCGGCCAGCAGGTCCAGCCAGTACCGCTCGTCGAGCCCGCACCGCGCCGAACGCTCGTACTCCCCCTGCCAGCGGACGAACTCCGCGTAGGCCACGGCCGGCGGGAGCTGGGGCTCGCGCCCGCGCAGCAACTGGCCGTAGAGGGTGGTGAGTTCCTCGAACAGCGTGACGACCGACCAGAAGTCGGTGATGACGTGGTGCTGCGCCAGCACGAGCACCGGCGAGCCGATACCGACGAACAGCCGGGCACGGGCGACGTCGCCGCGCTCGATGTCGAAGGGGGTGAGGGCGCAGCCGTCCACGCGCGTGCGCAGCGAGGATTCCGGTTCGCCCGCCAGGTCCACGATGTCCAGCTCGAACGGCCTGTCCGGGCAGCTCCGCTGCCAGCGCCGGCTGCCGTCGGTACCGAAGCGCGAGGCCAGCACCGGATGCCGGAGACCGAGCAGGCGCACCGCGTCCGCGAGCACCGTGACGTTCACCGGATCGGTCAGGCGCACCGCGACCGACACGTTCTGCGGATAGTCCTGACCCTCCATCTCCCGCATGAACAGCAGCGACTGCTGTCCGGCGGACAGCGGGGCGACATCGGCGGTGTGCTCCGCCTTCTCCGGTTCCGCCTTCTCCGGTTCCGCGGGGTCCGGGGGCTCGGGTTCCGGGGACGCCGGCTCCGGGGGCGCGTCGCGCAGTCGGGCGTCCACCTCGACCGCCACCTGCCGTACGCTCGCCGGCCCCAGCAGGAGGGCGAGGTCCATGACGACGCCGAGGTGTTCCTCGATGTCGAAGGCCAGTTCGGCCGCGCCCAGGGAGTCGAGGCCCAGCTCGGCGGCCACGGCGGCGCCCGGTGCCATGTCGTGCCCGGCCGCCCGGCGGAGCAGCCGCTCGATCGCCTCGGTCCGCCGGTCGTCGGGGAGTGCCAGCAAGTCGGCCCGCGACGCCGTGAACCGGGGCGCGACGGGCACCTCGTGGGACGCGGCGGTGGACCGGCGGTACCGTTCCCCGGCGACCACGCCGTCGACGTAGGCCGCGCGGCAGTCGAGACGCTGCACCTTGCCGCTCGACGTCTTCGGCACCTGCCGCGGGGCGAGCAGGACGACGTCCGCGAGGGAGATCCCGTGCTCCTGTCGCACCGCCGCGGTGATCGCCTCGGCGACGGACGGCAGCTCGTCCTCCGGGGTGTCCGCGGCCACCTCCTGCACCAGCACGCACTGTTCGCCGTCCCGCGTCTCCACGGAGAACGCGGCGCCACAGCCCGGACGGACCCGGTCCGAGGCGCGGACCGCCGTCTCCTCGATGTCGTGCGGGTAGTGATTCCGGCCGCGGACGATCATCAGCTCCTTGACCCGGCCGGTGACGAAGAGCTGTCCGTCGTGCACGAACCCGACGTCGCCGGTCCGCAGGAAGGGCTCGGTGTCGCCGGACAGCCGGGCGGCGAACGTCTCGGCTGTCGCGGCTTCGTCGCGCCAGTAGCCGTTCGCCACCGAGGGGCCGCGGACCCAGAGCTCCCCGACGCGCCCGGCCGGCATCCGCTCGCGGGTCCGTGGATCCACGACAGCGAGTTCATGTCCGGTCGCGACGCGTCCCGAGGAGACCATGGGCTCCCCGTCCGCGATCACCTCGACGCTGCCGCCCCGCAGCGCCTGCCGGTCGACCTGGAGACGGTACGCGCCGTGGCCCCGCCCGCTCCCCGCCACGAAGAGCGTCGCTTCGGCGAGCCCGTAGCACGGCAGCAGGGCGGACGCGTCGAACCCGCTCACCGCGAACGCCTCGGCGAAGCGGGCCAGTGTCCGGTGGCGCACCGGCTCCGCACCGCAGAACGCCAGCCGCCACGTGGACAGGTCGAGAGCCGCGCGCTCGGCTTCCGTGCTCTTGCGGACACACAGGTCGTACGAGAAGTTCGGACCGCCGCTCACGGTCGCGCCGCGCGCCGCGATCACCTCGAGCCACCGCAGGGGCCGGCGCAGAAACGCGAAGGGCGACATCAGGACGGTGGGTATCCCGCTGAGCAGGGGTTGCAGCACACCGCCGAGCAGGCCCATGTCGTGGTAGAAGGGCAGCCAGGAGACGACGGAGTCGGCGCCGGTGACGTCGAAGTTGTCCGCGATGGTGCGGTTGTTGGACAGCAGGTTCCCGTGGGTCACCACGACACCGCGGGGCCGGCCGGTCGAACCCGAGGTGTACTGCAACAGGCCGATGGAGTCGTGCGCCAGCGTCGGCTCCCGCCAGTCGTCGGCGCCGCCCAGCATGACCTCCTGGGTGACCAGCCACGGCAGCCGGGCGAGGTCCGGGGCGTGATCGGCCAGGACGGCTTCGAGGGCCTCGCGGGGCCCCGTCGACAGCACGATCTCCGCTCGCGCGTCCCGCGCGATCGCGCCGAGCCGGGGAAGGCTGCGGTCCCAACGGGCGGGATCGGGCGGGTAGACGGGGACGGCGACCATGCCCGCGTAGAGCGCCCCGAGGAAGCCGACGACGAACAGCTCACCGGGCGGGTAGAGCAGCATGACCCGGGTCCCCGGCTCGGCCCGGCGCCGCAGGGCGGCCGCGACGGACCGTGCGCGCCGGTCGAGTTCGAGAGCGGTGACCTTCGACGAGGTCGTCCCGTCATCGGCGAGGAACTCGTACGTGACGTGCTCGCCCTGCTCATGCACCGTGTGACGAATCGCATCGACAACTGAGGAGTTCACACGCATGATCCGATCCCTGTCCGCGTAGAGTCCGGGAGCCCGGTTGTCCGGAGAAACCGGTGAGAGCGGGGAGCCGGCCCGTCGGGGCGCGATCCCTCGGCAAACACCCCGCTTCTCCACTGCCCCAGGCCGAAACATGACTGTGCCCGTACGCGGAGCATGTCACCGACGCCTGTCCTTACGCTGTTCTCCCGCTGTTCCGGGCCTGTTCCACCGCCCCTGCGGGCTGGTAGGGCACGGCTTCGCGGGCCGCGGGTGGTGTTCGCGCAATGACAACCACGACCGGATCTTCCGCCACCGAGGTGCCGCGGATCGTGAGCAGTTCGGGAAACCACCGCCGCGGACCAGGGCCTCGCGGCGATCGGCGGCAACGTCAACGCCGTGTGGCGGGCGTGGTGGACGTGGAGCCCGGGCAACGGGACGTTCAACCTCCAGATCCCCTGGTCGGTCATCGGGGTCGACTCGACGGTCGTCATCACGGCCTCCGAGATCGACGGCTCAACTGAAGGCGGTTCTCGGGCGGCCGCACAGTAAGAGACCCCGGGCGGCGGTGATGCCCGGGGTCTCTTACTGTGCGGTGGACTACCGCGTCGTCCGGTCGAACGGCAGCCGTGGCGCCCCCGCCGAACGGGCCGGTCGGTCATGGTGGCGCGTCGGTGGGCCGCGTCTGCGGGAGCGGTGCGACGGTCCGTTCCGGGTGGCGCTGCCGGATGGGGGTGAAGGCGGCGGCCACGACCACGGCCAGGAAGACGGCGGCCACCGCGGTCAGCGGCCCGCGCGCGCCCAGCCGGCCGACCAGGGCCGTGAGCAGGGCCGCGCCGAGGGGTGCGAGGCTGCCATGGATCGTCCAGAACGCGGAGGTGACCCGGCCGAGCAGATGGTCCGGCGTGACCTGTTGCCGCAGGGACATCGAGCAGACGCCCGCCAGTCCCATGCCGAAGGAGTACAGACAGATCGTCACGGCCGCCACCGAGACCCGACCGGTGCCGCCCAGCGCCAGCACGGCCACCGAGCACAAGCTCATCGCGCCGAGCCAGCAAGGGCCGAACCCCCAGGAGCGGCGCAGCCTGGCGGTCGCGGCGGCGGCGACACAGGTGCCGAGCCCGGCCAGCGCGAGGACGTAGCCGACCGTGCGTTCGTCCTGCCCCAGACCGTGCCGCAGGTGGTAGATGAACACGTCGGTCATGCCCAGGCTGAGGAAGGTGGTGACGGTCAGCAGCGCGGTCAGCGCCCGCAGCACCGGCGTGTGCCACAGGAACGCTGCGCCGGCCCGGAAGCCGGAGCGCCGGTCGGGCGCCTGGGCCGCCTTGCTCTCGACCTCGTCGGCCGGGGGCCGCGCGAGGGGCCTGAGCCTGATGAACGCCAGGCCCACCAGGGAAATCCCGAAGCTTCCCGCGTTGATGGCGACGGCGGCCGTCGGCCCGAAAGCCCCGGCCACCACACCGGCCAGGGCCGGGCCGGCGATGTACGCGATGGCGTTCGTCGCCTCCAGCCGGCCGTTCGCCGCGACGATCTGCTCCTTGTCGACGAGGTTCGCCACGGCGGTGACATATGTGATGTTGAACAGCATCTCGAAGACCGAGGCCAGTGCCATGACCACGTACAGCAGCCAGATCTGCGGGGTCACGGCCCAGCAGACAGGGATCGCGCAGTACAGCACCAGCCGGGCGGCGTCGCACAGCATCAGCAGGCGCCGCCGGTCGAAGCGGTCGGCCCAGGCGCCGCCGACCAGTCCGGTGAGCAGCGAGGTGGCGCCGGCGACGGCGGTGAGCAGCCCCATCTGAGCCGCGGACCCGGTGGTGTGCAGCACCAGCAGCGGAAGCGCCACCAGCGAGAAGGCGTTGCCGACCTCGGACAGCGCCTGAACCGCCCAGAAGACGGTGAAGTCCCGGTTGGACCAGAGCGAACGCACGAACATGCAAGGGTCTTCCGTCCTGGGGCCAGCGGTCGGGCCCGCCACACGCCGACTGATCCAGAGGTCCTTTGCGGCGCGTCTGATCCGTCGTACCAAGGGGCATGGTCTGGTGTGTGGATTACTCATGCTGCGCGGACATCCTGGCAGAGGTGCGGGAGAACCCCCTTCGGCTTCCTCGGGAGGTGCGACAGGCCAACGTCCCAAAGCTGCTGGAGGCGCTGGGCCGTCCCGAGCGGGGGCTACGCGGGATGCTGGTGGTCGGCACGAACGGCAAAGGCTCGACCTGCGCGTTCGCGGTGTCGGCCGTGGCCGCGACCGGTGTACGGGTGGGCAGCATGCCCAGCCCGCACCTCCAGGAGCTCAGGGAACGGATCCGGATCGACGGGGTTCCCGTCACCCGCGCGGAGTACACCGCGGCGTTCGCGGAAGTCTGGCAGGCGATCGAGCGGCAGGGTCTGCCCGTCCTGACCCAGGGCATCTTCGCGACGACCGCGGCCGTGCACTTCCGACGCGCGGGGGTCGGGCTGGCGGTGGCCGAGGCGGGCATCGGCGGGAGCAGGGCGGCGGCCGCGGAACTCGGCCTGGACGTCAAGGTCGTCACGGGCATCGGACTCGACCACACCCGGCTGCTCGGCGGTTCGCTTACCCAGATCACTCGGGCCAAGGTGGCGGCCGCGCGGGACGGGGACCACGTTGTTCTCGGACGCCTGGCCCCCGAGGCGGCCACCGCCGCGGAGCAGGTGCTCAAGGAGCGGACGGGAGTGTCGGTGTGGCGCATGGACCACGAGATCCACTACACCGCCCGTGCCGTCGGCCGGCACGGCGACGGCGGCCCGACGACGCTCGTCGATGTCTCCACTCCCCGCGCCGTGCACCGTGATCTGCCCTGTCCGCTGGCCGGCGCACACCAGCACCACAACCTCGCGGTCGCCATCGCCGCGGTGGACTCGATGGCCGAGCGCGGCCACATCCCCGAACCGGACGGAGAACGACTCCGCGCACGGCTGGCGGCCACCCGCTGGCCCGGCCGCCTTGAACTGGTCCCCGACGCACGGCTGAACGACTGGAGTGGCCGCGTCCTCCTGGACGGCGCCACCAATCCGCAAGGGGTCGCGACCGTCGCCCCCGAGATCCTGCGCCATGCCCGTGCCGACGGCCCCTCGGGCCCGCCCGTGCTGGTCTTCGCCGCGATGGACGACAAGGACGTCTCCGGCATGCTCTCCCCGCTCCCCGCCGACTGGCCCCTGGTCCTCACCCGCACCGACTCCCCACACGCCGCGGACTGCGACACCCTGTACAACCGGCTTTCCCCGGACCGTCGGGGGCCCTGTCTGACGGCCGAGGACACCACGGCGGCGCTGCACCAGGCCGCCGAACTCACCGGGACCGGCGGCCTGATCATCGTCCTCGGCTCCCATCGCCTCGTAGGCGAGGCCCGCACCGCGCTGGCCCTGCAACCGTTGTGAGGGGGCTGCGATGACCCGGTGGGTCACTTCGAGTGGCCGGGGCTCGCGGTGCCGTTCTTCGGGGGTGCGGTGCTCAGGCCGAACTGGGCTGCTTCGAGGGTCCCCGTGCCGGTGCCCGACGTGTGGACGCCGGGCAGGGCGAGGGTGAGGGTGTTGTCCGTGGCGTAGCGGGTGTACCAGATCTCGTCGATGCCGAGCTTGTCGAGCGCCGCCTTCTGGGCCCGGGTGGGCTCGGTGACGTACTGCCTGGCGACGATCAGCTGGTCGGTGTCGGTGAAGGTGAAGTCGGCCCGCTCGCCGCCATGACGGTAGGACCAGTGGACCTTGCTGTAGTAGTCCCGGGGGTAGGCCGGTTCGGGGTGCGGCTTCGGGTCGGACTCCCGGGCGGTCACCGTCCAACCGGCCCTTCCCCTACGGCGTCGAGCACTGGCGCTGGGGCCACGGCAGCGTCGGGCGGTACTCCGTGATCGGGGCGCCGACCTCCACCTGCGCGCGGAGTACGGCTCCGCCACCGTCCCCGTCTTCCTCGTCGACGACACGAAGGACGGCAAGCGTCTGGTCGGCGCCTACGACCCGAAACGTTCGGGTCGTCGTTGTGCGCGGCGGTGCGGAAGCCGTCCTCCCACTGCTGGACGCGGTCGCGCTGAAGGCCGGTGCGGGAGTAGTCGGCGTCGGAGTGGCCGTACCCGTTGGACGTACGGCCGTCCGCCGAAGCGCCGGTGCCTGGCGTGGAGGGGCTGGGGCCGGCCACCGCGGCCTCGGTCGCCCCAGGGCCGGCGCAGGCGGAGACCGAGAGGCCGGGCACGGCCGCGACCAGCCCGGCGCCCGCGGCGCCACGCAGGAACGAACGTCTGGAGGAAACGGCATCTCCGCGCATAGAGCAGTCGATCCTTCTTCCAGACGGTCAGGGTCGCCCCACTCGCCCTCCGGACGATCCCGATCGCAGGTACCGCCGGCGGAAGGTCGCCGTTCAGTAAACGGCACGCCCGCGAAGAGCGCATATCCGAGATCGCGGGCGCCGCCGCCGCTGGTTGTGGTGGCGGCGCCCGTGGTGTGAGTGCGGGTCAGCCGCTGGTGCCCCGCAGGACCGGGCCGGTGTAGACGAACTGCATGCGGAAGTTCGTGTTCTGCGTCAGCTGCTCCAGCAGATGAGCG